>CAZEYR010000014.1:0-6765 GCA_964516735.1 uncultured Gammaproteobacteria bacterium | reverse complement strand
GCATCCATAATTTTTTGAAAAATTCGGTTAAACCGCCATCTCCAGTCAAACCGCCCTCTCCAGTCAAACCGATCAACCCTGTCAGGCCAATCGTCCCAAACAGGTCCATAATCCCAATCAAACCCGCAGTCCGCGATGTGGTTAGAAAACCATTAAACATGGGTCCGGTGGATGAAATTAAATATTTTAGTTTGATAGATTTTCGTCGTTTGGCATCTGATCCCAATGAAGCCGCCAGCCGTTTGCGCCAAAAGTTTATAGCCTTAAAAGACGAATCTTATTTGTTGTATTTGGACGCGTTAAATGCTTGGCATACCAGTCCGCTTTTTTGTGAATATGTGGAAAATTTAGCCGTGGCTTTGACCTCGCACCAAACCTTAAACAGTGTTTTAGGAGCGGATAAAGAAAATATTCAGATGTCTGAAGTGCAGGCGATTATTAACATGGAAAAAACCTTGGCTTAATATGAATCAATTTGTTGTGCCACAATTTATTGACGTGGAAGATAAGATTTTTGGTCCAGTCACCACTCGCCAGTTTATCATTTTATTGGTGACTGGCTTGCTATTGTTTATTATCTTTAAATTAACCGACATAACACTGTTTATTTTTTTGGCAATTATTATCGGTGGTTTTGGTTTGATTTTAGCTTTTGTAAAAATAAACGGCCAGCCTTTTCATTATTTTATTTTAAACATCATTCAAACCGTGCGCCGACCCAGTTTACGCTTATGGAATAAAATTTTTTCCAAGCAAGAATTGGAAGAATACAGAAAATCTACCAAAGTGGAAGTGGTGGTGTCAGCCAAAGAAGTGCCTAAATTATCCTACAACCGCATTCGTGATCTGTCTTTGATTGTAAATACGGGCGGTTATTATAAGCCGGAATAAACAAAAATTTTATGAAAAATCAACAGGCGGCCAAAAAGAAAAGTGCCATTTCAAGCGCCCAGCAACATTTACCTTTCGCCGAAATTAAAAGCGATACGATTGTTATGAAAGATGGAACTATGCGGGTGGTATTGATGGTGCCCAGTATAAATTTTGCTTTAAAAAATGAAGATGAACAAAATGCGATCGTTTCGGCGTATGTTTCTTTTTTAAATTCCATTGATCATCCTCTGCAAATTGTGATCCAATCGCGCGAGTTGTTTATCAAACCGTACTTGGAAAGATTGGCTAAAAAAGAAAGAGAGCAGACTAACGATTTATTGCGAATGCAGATTGCCGATTATCGTTCGTTTGTGGCGCAATTGGTGGAAATGGGGGAAATTATGAGCAAACAATTTTATGTGATTGTGCCGTATGATCCGTTATCCAACAAAAAAAGAGGCTTCTTTTCCCGACTGGGAGAAGTAGTCAATCCGGCGGTGACGGTAAAACTAAAAGAAGAAAGATTCGCCAAAAGAAAATATGATTTGGACCAGCGGGTGCGTCAAATTGAAAGCGGTTTGAAAAGTATGGGGCTGGAGACCGTGCGTTTGGACTCGCAATCTTTAATTGAGCTATTTTATTCCACCTACAATCCAGACATTTCTTTTTCTGAACATTTGCCACAAATTGGCCAGATGCAAGTGGAAGAATAATTAAAATTATATGGCTTTTAAACCACAACCATTAACTCCTAGCAAACAGTCCACCAGTAGTTTTCAAACAGCCGAGAGCAAAATTTCCAAAGAAGCGGCTGAAGCTCTGGTGACATTGGAAGAAGAAAGAGCTTACCGCGAAGGCGTGGTATCTATACGGGATATTATTTCTCCGTCGGCTTTTCGGGTAGAATCTAGTTTTGTCCAATTGGGAGAAATTTTTTGCCGCACTATTTTTGTAGTGGATTATCCAAGATATATTTCTATCGGTTGGAGTTCACCGATTATTAGCATGTCGGTGCCGATGGATATTGGAATGTTTTTTTATCCGGTCAAGGCACCAGTTATTTTGAAACAGTTAAAAAATAAAGTTGGCGCTCTCCAGGCTCAAATTTCTGCCGATACCGAAAAAGGCGCTCCAAGAGATCCGTTGCGCGAAACCGCTCTGCGAGATATTGAGGGTTTGCGCGACGCTTTGACTCAGGGCACTGAACATTTTTTTCAATTTTCTTTTTATACTACTATCTACGCTAAAACTAAAGAAAAATTGGATCAATTAACTGAAGATGTAGAAAATATTTTTGGTTCAAAATTGATCAACAGCCGCAAGGTTTTGTATCAATCCGAGCAAGGGTTTAATTCTACTTTGCCGCTTTGTAACGATGAATTAATGATTTCTTTTAACATGAATTCTTCACCGATCGCCGCTTCTTTTCCGTTTATTTCTGCTGAATTGACTTCGGATGATGGTATTTTATACGGCATTAATCGCCATAATAATAGTTTAATTTTGTTTGATCGTTTTTCTTTGCAAAATGCTAACATGGTAATATTCGCCACTTCCGGTGCCGGTAAAAGTTATGCTATCAAGTTGGAAATTTTACGCACGATGATGATGGGTACGGATGTGATTGTGATTGATCCGGAAATGGAATATAGACATTTGTGCGACGCGGTAGGCGGTACTTATATTAATATTTCTTTGTCATCAGAGAGTAAAATCAACCCGTTTGATTTACCGCGGCCGGTCGGTCAAGAAATGTCCGTAGAAGATATTGTGCGCGGGGCGGTGATTACAGTGAAAGGTTTATTGCGCATCATGCTGGGTGGTATTACTACCGAGCAGGACTCCATAATTGACCGGGCGATTATTGAGGCGTATGCCAAAAAGGATATTACAGCCAACGCCGATTTAGCGACCGCTACGCCGCCAATAATGCAAGATTTACAAGAAGTTTTGGAAGGAATGGAAGGATCAAACGAATTGGTTTTAAAATTACAAAAATATACTCAAGGTACTTTTAGCGGTTTGTTTAATTCGCCGACCAATGTTGACATGAAAAATCAGCTGGTGGTTTATAGCGTGCGTGATTTGGAAGACGAATTGCGCCCGATGGCGATCTATACCATCGTTAATTACATTTGGAATGTGGTGCGTTCGGAAAGAAAGAAGAGAATTTTGGTAATTGATGAAGCTTGGTGGTTGATGCAACATGAAGACAGTGCCAGATTCATTTTTGCTTTGGTCAAACGTTGTCGCAAATATTATTTAGGAGTGTCCACGATTACTCAAGATGTTAATGACTTTTTACGCTCGCAGTATGGCCAAGCTATTGTTACCAATTCTTCCATGCAGCTGTTGTTTCGTCAATCTACGGCCGCCATTGATTCTATTCAAAAAACATTTTTATTGACCGATAGTGAAAAGTATTTGTTGTTGGAAAGCGGGGTCGGTGAAGGTATTTTCTTTGCCGGCAGTAAACATGCGGCGATTAAAGTGGTAGCCTCTTATACCGAAGATCAGTTGGTCACCACTAATCCTCAACAATTGATGGAAATAGAAAAAGCTAAACAGGAATTTGAACAACAAATGGGTTAATAATTTATTAAATATATGACTTTGCGCGCTCGTATTTTTATAATCATTAGTTTGGCGGTGCTGTTTGTGCTGGGTGTTAGCGTTTTTTTAATTTTCATGTCAAAAAATAAACAATCGTCAGTTGGGACAGATGTCAATCAAGGAGTGGTCGTGGGGCAAAATAATATTGAACAGGTAACAAGCGGCTTAAACACTACTTCACAAACGCAAACCAACGGCCTAAAAGTGCAAGCTCAAACCCCGGAGGAAGAAATAAAAAACGGCGTAAAACAATTAGCTAAAATATTTGTGGAGCGCTATAACAGTTATTCGACGGATAGTAATTATCAAAATATTAGAGAAGTGGAAAGCCTGGTCACTGCTGATTTGTGGAAAAGAATTAGCAACAAGCTTAATAACCCGCAAACTGCTAAAGAATTTTACGGTGTCACTACTCAAAGTATCGGGGCGAACCTTGTCAGCTGGGCAGTGACAATGGCTCAAGTGGAAGTAAAAACTTTACAGACAGAAACTAAAGGCTCACTTGTTTTTACTGGTAATAAAAACTTTTTGGTTTATATGGTGCAAAAAGACAATAATTGGCTGGTGGAAAAATTTGAAATCAAATAATTATGTGGAGGAGGGCGTGGCAAGAAATTAAAGATGTGTTGTTTCCGGTTTTCTGCGAGGAATGTGGTAGAGAAGGCGAGTGGTGGTGTAAAAATTGTCGTTTAGACAAAATAAACAAACCGATTGTTACAGGCGCCGACGGTGATTTAGATTGCACCGCGGCGCTTTTAAATTACCAAGAAGATGGAGTGGTTGGGCGGTTAATCAAACAGTTTAAATACCATTTTATTTTTGATATGGCGGATTTGTGGCGGGAAATTATTGGCGGCTGTGATTTAGATAAAATTGTTTTAAAAAACTTTGATAATGAGAAAATCACTATCATACCAATACCGTTGCACAGCAAAAGAAAAAGAGAGAGGGGTTTTAACCAATCGGAAATTTTGGCTAAAATATTTTTGGCTCAATTAAAAAATATCCGATCGGGGGTGGATTTAGATATAGAAAGTTTGATTAGAATTCGACCTACGGCCAAACAGGCCAAATTGTCCAAAATGGAAAGAGAGAAAAATATTGTCGATGCTTTTGCGTGGGTCGGAGTGGCGGTGTCGAAAAATATTATTTTGGTGGACGATGTGTTCACCACTGGTTCCACTATGCGCGAGTGTGCAAAAATTTTAAAACAGTCTGGAGCCAAAAGAATCACGGCTCTGACTTTAGCTCGCGGGCAAATTATTTCTGCGCCGGAGATTTCCTCTTCCACACTGCGCTAAGTTCGTCGCTATAAATTTTTTCCCAGTTTTGGCTAGATTCCAAGTCGGTTATCAATGGTCTTGGTTCTAAACAGAGTTTAGTGTAAGCGGCCCGTTCAGCCGGAGAAAAAAATAAGCGATTTACCCAATCAAAACTTGGTTTAATTGTGGCGGTGCTCAACAAAATATATTCGGCCGGGCCGGCTTCTATTTTTTCCAACCCGCCAGGTTCGCGGTTTATTTCTACATATTCTTGCAACAAACTTTTTTGTTTGTCGGCGGTTAGCCAGCTGACAGTGCCACGGCCGTCTAGATAAATTAAAGCATTGGGTAGCATCCAGTTTAAATAGCCTCCCCAATTGAATTCGTTGAAAAGTTTGACCGGTTGGCCGGCGGTTACGGTTTTTAAAAATTGCACGGCCCCGGCTGGCAAATAAGAGGTCGTGAGGTTTTTGTTGTTGTTCCAAATATCTTTTTTTAAACTGATGTTGGAGCTGTAAAAAATTAAACAAAAAATTGTGGCAATTAAAATCCAAGGATAAAATATCTTTTCTGTCAGCCATTTATTTTTTTGTGGCAAACCAACCCAAATATTTTTTATTTCTAAAATTATCCCATTAAAAAGCGGACCGACTATCAGTGGTATAAAAATTGCGTTGCGTTTATAACTAAAGGCCGAATAAGAAAAAGCTAGAAATAATAATAATTGCGGAGTAGTAATTTTCTTTTTCCAAAATCCTATTATCGCCAGAGGTAAGGCTACCGCCCCAACTAATAAAGGTTTCCAATAGATCGGATAGCTGTTACTCGGTAGCCACTCTGTGATATTCATTTTATAAAAACTGCTGGTGAAGTAGGTCAATACTTCATTCCAGATACTCAAACCGTATGGGTTGAAGCAGATAGCCACAGCGGAAATAGCCGTCCACAACCCGGCTTGAATAAAATCTTTTTTTTGCCAAAGTCCCGGGGTGTAAAATTTAGGATAATATTTTTTAAAAATTAGATTTATTAAATTTCCCGTAAAATAAATGGCAATTAAGATAAAGCCCAAAATCCAACTGCCGTGCAAAACTGACCAAAGCCAAAAAGTAATTGGCCAAAAATAATAATTTTTCTGGGCAGGTAATTTTTCCAAAAAATACCAAAGCAAGACTGTGAATAGCGGAGTAAACATAGCTAGACGGCCGACTAAAATATGTTGAACCGAGGCAATCATCAAAAAGCTGATTAATGCCATCCAAACAGTAATTTTTTGTTTAAAAATTTTGTAAGGAATCAAAAAGGCGGCTAAAAGGATGCCGGTGATAATCAACAGCAAGGGGACGTAACCCAGATAATAATAAATACCCCAGAATAGCCAATCGCCGCCCCATTCATGATTAACCCATTTTTGGTTATAGTAAGTGTAAGTGTAAGAATCGGCATAGGGGAAAGAAGATGTGGACCAGAGGTTTTGGCCAAAGCGTAAATGCCAACCTAAATCATTATCAAAAGATCGGGAAAAAAAACTGAAAATAAATATGAAAGACAGGGTAATTATTAGGTATTTTATCAATTCGGGCCGGTAGTTTAGGAATTTTGCCATATTTTTTGGGGTTGACTTTTTAATAATTTCTGCTACAATTATAGCACGATTGACGCCTTTGGCGTAAATTGGAGAGGTGGCTGAGTGGTCTAAAGCGGCACACTGCTAATGTGTTGTACGGCCTTAAAACCGTACCCAGGGTTCAAATCCCTGCCTCTCCGCACTGATAAAAAATCGCTTTTATCTTCAATTTTAGAGAGTATGTTATATGGCTCTTTAAATGTAAGGTTAGCGATTTTTTTGTTTCTCATGCTTGCGTTCCAAAGTAAAGTTTTGACAATCTTTTCTTGTTCGCCATTTTTGGTGCTTTCAAAATCTTTTTTGGCTTTAATTGGGTATAAAAAGACTTCTTTTATCCGTTCCAAAGTAATTTCATTGTTGGTGGCTTTTTTCTGTTTTAACTCGTCCAAA
>CAZEYR010000013.1:0-25734 GCA_964516735.1 uncultured Gammaproteobacteria bacterium | reverse complement strand
CCGAACTTGGTTCGAACCGACATATACACGACAAAAAAGTGCTAATCTCATTGTATAATTGGATAAAACCGTTATACGACAATGTAGATTTATTCAACGCCAATTTAGCTCGGTTAGAACCGGAAAAATTCGGCTATGATTATACAAAAAACGAAGCGTTGAATACGCTCCGTCTTGCTTGGTTCCGAGACTTGGATTCGAACCAAGATAAACGGATTCAGAGTCCGTTGTCCTGCCATTAGACGATCTCGGAGTGCTTAAATTTTAGGTCCAGTTTCCAATTTATTTAACCAATCTGAACTAACTGTCTTGACCTCGCTCCATTTCCAATTATAAATTTTGAATAATTCCGGACTGGAAATGTGTTGCTTGGTTCGGTGGCTAATTAGGTATATTTTGCCGCTAGTGGCGGTTTTGGCTAATCTTTTTGACCAAGTAAACAAAACTCTGGCCGGTCCATTCGCTTTTTTAATTTTGTGATCAAAATCATGTAAAGCGTTTAAAATTGTATCATATTTATAGCGATAGTCAAGGCCGGTATAGTAATCTCCGCTGTCGTTAGCGATAAATTCTTCGGTATTATCATCAAAACCAACTAGGGTCATAACATGATAATACGATCCGCCAGTTCGCCATCGGTGATTAGGGTTGGCTAGGTCTTTACCGTATAAAAAGGTAATTACCGGTCGTCCGGCGACTAATTCCGTCTTGATTTGTTCTAAAGTAGGATTATCTACGATTTTAGAGCCGAAAGAGGAGTATTCATTGATCAGGCGGTTAGTACGCGCGGCATCAGTATCGGCATTGGAGCCAAAAAGTTTATTCTCTATCTTAAACAGGGGATTCATCAAATTTTTAGCTTCAGTTTTATCCATGATCTCTTTCCCTTGATAGTATTCTTGTACCATAACAATCGCCGCTTCTTCGCAAGCATTATTCCAAGGAGCGATCCATTTATTATCCGGCACTTCTGGAGTAAATGGCACAGACAAGTTCACTGTTTCTTCGGATGCTTGAGCGGGAGTAATTAAAAGCAGACAACTAATTAATAATATTTTTAAAAAAGTTTTTTTCATGGTTAAACTAATTCTCCGCCAAATTCGGCGGCTAAATTATTTAATTCGTTATTATTTTCTGGCGCGGTGTTTTGTGGAGCTATTTGGCAATAAAAAGGCACGCGTTCATTTAGTTTTTTTTCAAAAATGTCTTCAATCGCTCTTTTATTTTTTACCTCTTCCAGCTTGTCTTTATGAAATTCAAACGGCACGGCGATGCATAAGCCATTTCGATCAATACCCTGTAAACCACACATCTTTAAAATAAAAGTCAAAGAGTGGTGAGTGGTAGAAATTTCTTCCACTATCTCCGACCATTTATTTTTTATGTCATCAAGGGTGGTTTTTAGGGGGCTATTTGAGGTAGGGCGGGAAGGATCCGAGATTTCTAGGGTTGAGGTTTTGGCGGTTGGCGGGGTGGCGAGGAGAGTACTGGCGGCGACTGGTGTTGTAGTATTTTTTAGTGGGGTGTCTTTAGATGAGGCACTGACCATTGGCGGCGGGGTAATAGTTTCTTCTGGTTTAGAAAATTTTACGACCAATAATTCTAAAGGTAATTGCGGTAGGGGGGACGTCTTAATTTGCACGCGGCGGTCGATGATCTGTTCTAGCAAATAAGTAATATCTTTGGTAGGAAATTTTTCAGCCAATTCTTTTATTTTTTTGTTGTTTTCTTCGCTATAATCAGTGGTGAAACGGACAAAATTAGTAGCCTGACCAATCATGATCACGCGTAAAATTTCTATCAAATCATAGGCAAATTGTTCTAGGTTGGCGCCGTTTTCGGATAAAGAGTTTATCAAATTTATGGCTTCAGCCGATTCTTTGTTTAATAGATGATCAGTAAAGTCTAAAATGGTTTCTACATTGGAAGAGGGAAGAATAAGCTGGGCGTCTTCGGTGGTGATTTTTTTTAAATTTAAAGACAGCACTTGGCCAAGCAAACTTTCCGCATCGCGCAGACAGCCGTCGCTTTTATTTATAATTCTGTCCAATACTTCTTTTTCCACTTTTACATTTTCTTCTTTAGTTAAACTTTCCAAACGAGCTAACATCTCTTCATATTTTATTTTTTTGAAATTAAAACGTTGGCAGCGAGAGATAACGGTTTCCGGCAGATCGTGTAATTCGGTGGTGGCCAAAATAAAAATTACATGAGCCGGAGGTTCTTCTAAAGTTTTGAGCAATGCGTTAAAGGCATTGGTGGTAAGCATGTGAACCTCATCAATGATAAAAACTTTATATTTGGATTTCGTCGGTTTGAAACGAGAATTTTCTATAATGTTTTCACGGACGTTGTCCACACCAGTTTGCGAGGCGGCATCAATTTCTATCACGTCAATATTGCGGCCGACGGTGATCTCTCGGCAAGAGATACATTTTTCACAAGGTTCAAAATTACCTTCTGGGCGATCGGTACAATTCACTGCTTTAGCCAAAAGACGGGCAGTGGTGGTTTTGCCTACACCGCGCGGACCAGAAAAAAGATAAGCGTGAGCGACTTGGCCAGTGCTTATTTCATTGGTAATAGTTTTGATAATGTGTTCTTGTCCGGTAACATCGGAAAAGGATTGAGGGCGATATTTTCTATATAAAGTGGACATAAACAAGTTAGATTATTTAAGAAAGTCGCCGTCTGGCGACCCTCTTTAGTTATACTCTACAATGTTGCCTCGCTTAAATCAAGCTGGTCGGTTTTAGCTTCGGTTAATTGCGATCTATCTAATACCTCGGCTTCTACTATCTCTCTTGGGCGGCCATATTTTAATCTGGAAAGTTCTTTGATGGCGGCAGCTAGTTCCTTGTTACCCGGGGTAGGCCCGTAGGTAAGCATATTGAATGGTTTAGCGGCAGTGTTGTCAATCAGAAGTTTGATATAAGCCGTACGTTGTTCAACGTTGACTAGATCATAAGCGTTAAAAACCGGAGCAAATTCTTTTTGTAAAATTTCCGCGTCTTCTACGCCGATGCGAAAACAAACGATAGTACCGGCGTTGCCCAAGACAGCATCGCGGACGGTGGTTTTGCCTTTATTATCTTCTAACTGTTTCATGTATTGATGGGCGATAATTAATTCCAAACGATATTTGCGAGCTTCGGATAAAATAGTGGCAATGGAATCGGTAATAAAGTTTTGGAACTCATCGATATAGAGAAAGAAATCGTGTCTATCCTCCTCTGGCATGTTAGCTCTTTCCAAAGCGGCCATTTGTAATTTGGAAACGATAATCATACCGAGCAAGTTGGCATTGATTTCACCCACTAAACCTTTGGATAAATTAACGATTAAAATTTTCTTTTGATCCATTATTTCTCTAAAACTAAAGCCGGAATGGGTTTGGCCGATAATATTTCTAACCATGGCATTCTCTACAAAGCGGCCAACTTTGGAGATTAAATAGCCCAACATTTCTGATTTATGAAAATCCGAAGTTTTGGCCATTTCTTTGTCCCAGAAAGCCAATACCACTGGATCGGTTAGTTTCTTTTTCCATTCACCAACAAATTCGTCGTCGGTAAACATACGCGGTACTTCGGCAATAGTACCGGGATTTTCCAAATCAGACATTAGAGTCAACATGACATTGCGCATCTGGTGTTCAAACATCGGGCCGATCATGGATGGGTCCGTCACCATTTTATAAAAGATAGAGATCATTTCTTGACAGATGAAATCTTTTTGTTCTTCGGTGTGAGCTTCCAAGATATTTAGACCAACTGGACGTTCAGTGTCGGACGGGTTGAAATAGACCACATCGTCGGCGCGTTCTTTTGGGATGTGTTGCAAAACATATTCAGCGAAATCCCCATGCGGATCAATTACGCAAATACCTTCTCCATTTAATACATCTTGTACAGCCATATTTTGAATCAAGGTACTTTTACCGCTGCCGGATTTACCAATGGTGTATAAGTGGCGACGGCGGTCATCGCGTTTCATGCGCACGATAGTTTCTTCACCGCGATAAGTAGCCCGCCCCAAAACAATCCCTTCAGTCGGCATGTTGGTCGGCGGTGGAGCTTTGCGGGCGCCCAACCAATCTATATGCGGTGTTTCGGTGGAGGACAGGGGCATGTGCCACAGACTGGACAACTCCTCTGTATTTAATACCATATATTTTTGTTCATTCATGGAACGATAAATAGAATCACGAATAATGCCGGTTGGACGGCGGGGAATGGCGGCGGAGAAAGAATTGCCGTAGCGGTAGATATTATATTGGCTAAAAGAATTTAAAATGTTCTCCAAATTAATCTGGGCTTTTTCTTTACTATCAGCGGCGCTGATAATGCGGATGGTAGTTTCCAGACCGCCATGGCTGATTTTTTCTTCCATATTTTTTACCATTTCTTCTTCCATTTGAGTTAAATGGTATTGTCCGGTAGAAGCAGTACTAGCGGCGTCTTTTTTGGGCGGAAACAGTACTTTTATGGTTTTATAAAAAGAACGCATAAGAGGGCCGCGACGAGCAACATATTCAAATTTTTGGCCTTCTTTGATGTCTCTAATCATATAGACACCTTGGCGACGCCATTTGGGAGTGGCCGGCCGAACGACTAATTGGATTAGGGCGCCTTCTGTTTCTAAAATTTTACTAAGGGGGTTCAAAATAGCCAAGAGAGGATCACTATCCATTTTTTTGTAGGTTTTAAAAGGAAAAGCTGAGCGGAATTTGGACCATAAATAAGCGCCGACAATGTGGCTTTGCGGGTGAAAAATATTATAATCAATTTCTTCGGTGATTTCCGCGTGCGGATATTGGGCGTGCACTTGTTGTTCAATAAAACTTTTCATTTTGTCTGGCACGGCGAGATAGAAAGAGATTTTACCGTGAGAAACTACCAGTTCAAAGGAAAAATGGTCATTGCGACCGTGGAGCCAGCTGGAAAAACTACTTTCGCGTTTGAGGCCGGCAATAGAGGAAAATAAAGTGTCGGCCACCGCAATTTGTTCACGAATTTGATTAATGTTGTCTTCGGCGGCGGTGGTGCTTTCTTTCTTTTTTTCTTTTGGAACTTTAATCAAAAGTACAGTCCGACGAAAGGCCCTGCCTTGTCGGCTGCGTAAATGCATGAAGGATTTTATAATGTAAAGCAGGGCAATCAAAAAAATGAAGCCGACTAAAAATAGAATGTAGGTAAAAAATTTTTCATCTTGCAATAAATTGATGAAAAAATCGTTCATGGAAATCAACGTCGAATTTAATAAAGAGTCTTCCATTTTATTTTTGATTTAGCATGATTATTTTATCGGTTTTTATTTTAGCCTCTTGTTCTAAAAAAAATTGGTTGATGCCCGGTAGCACTTTTAACCACTCCACAATCAATTGAAATATTTTTTTAATTTTAACGTGGGTGGATTTGAGCAGTTCGCGAATTTTAGTGGCGGTTTCTTCGCCTTTAATTTTAAATTCTTGCTGCGCAATCGGTGGCAGCGTCTTATAAATTTCTTGCAGGTCTTCTTCCATTATCTTTTCTATTTTATTCGTGATCAAGTCTTTGGCAGTCGGTATGTGTGTTGTTTTTTTGAAATTTGGAAAATGAAATTTAGCCGGAGCCTTGCGGGTTTCTGCTGGAATTATTTTTTCCGGAGTCGGTTCAGCCGGCTCTACAGCCAACTCACTTTCTATTTCTTCTGCGTCGATTGTTGGTGGTAGTTCGGCCTCGGTTGGAAATTGTTCAATTTTTTGCGTTTGCTTTGGCTCTTCGTTGGCTATCATAATAAATAATATTATAACATATTTATTTTATTGCCACAACAATTTTTTCTCTTAAAAATCTAAATAAAAATTAGCTGTGGATAACAAAATATGATATAATGTATTAAATATTATTTATGAAAAATATTCGGGAGATACAATTCAAAGGTTTGGTTTGGGTTAATGTTGGAAAACAGGGTGAAAGAGAATTAAAAGAAATTCAAAAAAGATTCGGTTTTTCTCCGGCAGATATTAAAGAAAGTTTGCCGCCTTTTCAAAGACCAAAAATCGTCAAAAGAGACCATTATTATTTCATGGTTTTGCATTTTCCGGTATTTGATCGAGAAACTCGACGTTTAGGTTTTACCGAGGTAGATTTCTTTTTGACCGCCAATCATTTAGTGACAGTACACGATTCAAAGTTGTTAGTCATTGATAATTTTTTTGATGAGTGTAATAAAACAGAGCAAGCACGAGCAGAATTTTTTTCTGGTACGGCCGTGCATATCCTATTTGAATTATTAAGTCGGTTGTTGGATGCGATTTTTCCGATTTTGTTGCATGTCAACGAGGACATAAATTTAGCGGATAAAAAATTGTTTGGAAAAACTCCGGGTAAAGTGATGATTGAAGAAATTTTACGCTTGAAGACTAATATAGTCACTTTTAGGCGTACCATGCAAGGCCATCGGACGGTGTTGGAAAGGCTGATTATGTATAGTGGTCGAGAGCTGGATTTGGTGTCGTATCAGAGTTATATCAATTCTTTGCGTGAATTTACTAATGAAATTTGGCACATGTTGGAAAGCCAAAAAGAGAGCATTAACGCTTTGCATGAAACTAACGAGTCTATGGTCGGCTTGCGTACCAACGAGATTATGAAGACATTGACAATCATGTCGGTTTTGACTTTTCCGTTGACTTTGATCGCGGCTTGGGCGACGATCGAAGCCAAAGACAACCCAATAGCGGCCATGCCGCACGGGTTTTTGGTCATATCAGGGATTTTAATTTTGACAGCGATGGGGATGTTAATTTTTTTCAAGAAAAAGAGATGGATGTAGGTCATCTTTTCATCACTTCGGTCCCATTTTTTCCGTCTTTTGCTTCATAGCCCATTTCTTCTAATTTTTTTCTTAGTTCGTCACTTAGTGCCCAGTTTTTATTGGCACGAGCTTCATTGCGGGCGATGATAATTTGTTTTACTTCATCAGGCAGAGGTTCTTCTTTTTTTTCTAGTTTATTTTTGATATTCAAACCAAGTACCTGATCAAATTCTAATAAAGTAGCTAAGTCAATTTTTTTGTTTTTAATTTTTTCCCACACTAAAGCTAGGGCACCGGCGGTATCCAAGTCATTATTAATATATTCCAAAAATTCTTTATTTACTTCTTCTTTTTCTTCTTTGGTAATTTTTTGGTTAATCATATCAGCGGCCGCGCGGTAGAGATGTTTTAGACCGTTTTCTGCGGCTTGTAGAGCTTCCCAAGAAAAAGTTAATTGTTTACGATAGTGAGCTTGGAGTAAAAAATAACGGTAGGCAAGAGGGGAAATATTTTTTGTTTTTACCACAGCCAGAGTCAAAAAGTTTTCGCTGGATTTGGCCATTTTATCTCCACCATCGGCCAACAAAAATTCTCCATGTAACCAATAATTGGCCAAAGGTTTGTCGTTGGCAGCTTCGCTTTGGGCGATTTCATTGGTGTGGTGTACTGGAATGTGGTCGATGCCACCACAATGGATATCAAAAGGCTGTTTCAGGTATTTTTCTGACATAGCGGAACATTCAATATGCCAACCGGGGAAACCCAAACCCCAAGGACTGCCCCATTCCATCTGGCGTTTTTCTAGTTTTGGAGAAAATTTCCAGAGTGCGAAGTCGGTGGTATTTTTTTTGTCGCCAATATCCACTCTGGCTCCGGCGCGTAGATCTTGATTTTTTAAATTTGCCAATTTTCCATAATCTGATAATTTGGAAGTGTCAAAATAAATGCCGTCCAAAGTTTCATAGGTAAACCCCTTTTTTTCCAATTTTTTTACCAATTTAATCTGGTCTTTGATGTGTTCAGTGGCTCGACACCAGATGTCCGGTTCTAAAATATTCAATTCGTGTAAATCTTGTTTAAAAGCATTTTCATAGAATTTGGCTAGATCCCAAGCGGTTTTGCCTTCGCGTTGGGCGCTTTTTTCCATTTTGTCTTCGCCGACATCGGCATCGCTTGTGAGATGTCCGACATCTGTGATATTCATGACATGTTTTACTTTGTAGTTATTATAAGTTAAAACTCTTTTTAAGACATCTTCAAAAACATAAGCACGCAGGTTGCCAACGTGAGCGTAATTATAAACAGTCGGTCCGCAAGTATACATTCCGACCTTATTTTTTTTAATCGGTTTAAATTCTTCTGTCTGTCGGGTTAGACTGTTATAAAATTTGATCATAAAATAGGTTTTTATTTTATATTATTCTACATTATTTTTGATTACTTATCAACAGGGGAGTATAAAGAAGGGGGTTTTTTTGATATAATAATTAAAAATTGAGTTTTTATCTTGTTTATGTTATTTTTTTCCAAACCTAAAGCTTATTTGGGCGTGGACATCGGTGCTGGCGGTATAAAGTTAGTAGAATTGCGTCAAGAAAAAAATCGTCCGGTTTTGTATACCTACGGTTTTACTTCGGATCGTCAAGATGTACGACAATTATTAGAAAGGGAAGAGAAAATGGTTAAGGAAATGAAAAGCGGTAAAAAAGTAGAGACGGTTACGGAAGAATTTTCTGATGATAAAATAAAAAAATATGTAGGAGACATCTTGAGCGTTTGTCGGGCGGCACGAACTACTGCTAAAAATGTGGTCGTTTCTTTGCCGGTGTCGGCAGTGTTTCATTCAGTGTTGACTATTCCAAAGTTGGATAAAGATGCCTTTAATAATGTGCTAAAGGCGGAAATAAAAAAACTTTTACCGCGCCCGGTGGAAGAGATGGCCTTGGATTATCAAATTTTACCGGGTAAGTCGGAAGATAAAAATCAGCGAGTATTAGTAAACGCTGTACCAAAAAATTTAGTCAATTTTTACTCCAAAGTTTTCCAAAAGGCGGGTTTCATTTTAGATTCTTTAGAGCCAGAATCCACTGCTTTAGCCAGAGCTTTAGTGGGAAAAGATCCGGCCAACAGTTTAATTATTGATATAGGAGCGGAAAAAACCAATTTTTTTATAGTAGATCAAGGGGCACCAGTGACTCATCATAGTATTGAGACTGGTGGTAAAAAAATTGATAAGCTTTTGCTAAGCGCGTTGGGTATGCCGGTTGATTCAATTGAACAAGTTAAAATTGATATCTCTAAATACTCACAATTAAATCCGGGTAAGTTTGATGGTAATTTAGTCGCCTTGTTGATGCCGGTAATGGATCCAATCATTAAAGAAATTGAATACAGCTTAGATCTATTTATTACCCAAAGCGGAAATGAAAATAAACACATGGAAAAAATTATTCTGACCGGCGGGGCAGCGGTTTTGCCGCATCTGGCGGATTTTATCAGCGAACAGTTTAAGGTAAAATGTTATATAGGTGATCCGTGGGCGAGAGTAGTATATCAAGATGGCCTA
Organism: uncultured Gammaproteobacteria bacterium; assembly: GCA_964516735.1. Lineage (GTDB taxonomy): Bacteria > Patescibacteriota > Patescibacteriia > Magasanikbacterales > GWA2-37-8 > JAHJCN01. The sequence continues at coordinate 16,367 of CAZEYR010000013.1, read as the reverse complement.
AAACCGATTTTAAATGAGATTGGTCCGAGGATGTCCGTAGCGGTTGGCCTGGCTTTAAGAAATGTGTTATAATAATTAAAAGTTATTCACAGGGTGGGTTAAAATATAAAATTATGCCAGAAAAAGCTAGTGTACAAATTCTTTTGGTGGAAGATGATACCTTTTTGGCGGATATTTATAAAAAGAAGTTTGAAATGGAAGGGTTTAAAATTTCTATATCGGATAATGGTGAAAAAGCCTTGGTGGATATTAAGAAAAAGAAACCGGATATTGTCTTATTAGATGTCTTGTTGCCTAAATTGGACGGTTTTGCGGTATTAGAAAAATTAAAAAAAGATGCAGAAGTAAAAGACGTGCCGGTAATTTTGTTGACAAATTTGGGGCAAAAAGATGAAGTGGAAAAAGGTCTGGAAATGGGGGCGGTGGATTATTTGATTAAAGCTCATTTTAAACCATCAGAGATCGTAGATAAAGTAAAAAAAGTTTTAAATAAATAAATTTATGAAAACTATCAACACGTTTGGAAGGGGGGTGACATTATGAACAAGAAAGGTTTTACCTTGATCGAACTTTTGGTGGTTATCGCTATTATTGGTTTGTTGTCGACTTTAGCGGTGGTCGCTTTGGGTTCTGCTCGTGTAAAAGCGCGTGATTCTAAACGTCTGTCCGATCTTAAACAAGTTCAGACTGCGTTGGAATTGTACTATACCGATCAAAACGCCTACCCAGTAGCAGCGCAAGCTGTGACTTTAGGTGTTGATCAATATGGTTGTATCAGTAGCGCTGGCTTTGCTGCCGCTGGCTGCGACAACGCTTACATGGGTCAAATCCCAGCTGATCCAGGTTCTGGTACTTACAGTTATACTTCTGCAGGTACTTCCTATACTATTTCCGCTACCCTTGAAGGTACTGTAAATGGTATGACTGGTTTGATTCAACTCACCCCAGCCGGTATCGCTGACGTCCAAGGTTAATTTTAAGCAAATTAAAAACCCCCTTCGCAGGGGGTTTTTAATTTGTATTTTTTGTTGTCATTATGTTATAATTGTAAAGAGATTAATGTTTTTATGCTTGTAGATAATTTAGGACTTACCCTTTATTTGTTTTTGTTTTTTCTTGGTTTAGCTTTAGGCAGTTTTTTAAACTCTTGGATTTGGCGTCGTTGGGAAAATATTCGAGTGACCAGCGGCCGTAGTATGTGTGTCCACTGCCATCGCCAGCTTAATTGGTGGGAAAACATTCCGTTTTTTAGTTATGTTTTTTTAAAAGGAAAATGTTTGACTTGTAAAAAAGCCATTCCTTGGTTTTATTCGATGGTAGAATTATTCACCGCTTTTGCTTTTGTGTTTATCGCGTGGTATCGGATTAATTTTGGAGTATTTACTCCATTATTATTTTTCCGTGATATTTTCTTTTTAACATTTTTAATAATAATTTTTGTTTTTGATGCCTTGCATCGAGTAATTATTACTAGAATTGTTTGGCTGGCTACCATTATTGGTTTTTTATTAAATTATTTTTTGTTTCATTTCAGTCTGGCTTCAATGGGGCTAGCGGCGTTGATTGCTGGTGGTTTTTTTCTTCTGCAGTATGTAATTTCTAAAGGCCGTTGGATTGGTGGGGGCGATATTCGACTGGGAATTATGATGGGAGTTTGGATTGGCTGGCCGGGGGTTTTGTTTGCTTTGTTCGTCGCTTATATTTTTGGGGGGCTAGTAGCCACTTATTTGTTAATAACTAAAAAAAAGCAAAAAAATTCGGAGATCGCTTTTGGAACTTTTTTATCTATCGGCACGTTATTTGCTATTTATTATGGTGAAGAAGTGATAAATTGGTATTTGCATCTCATAAAATAATATGATTAGTCCAGATTTGAAAAAACATGTGGAAAAATTGCGCGCGCAAATTGATGATTTGCGTTATCGGTATCATGTTTTGAACGATCCGGAAATTACTGATCAAATGTATGAAGGGCTAATGGATGAATTGAGAAAAATTGAGGCTAAGCATCCGGAAATTATTATTCCCGAGTCGCCGACTCAGCGCGTGGCCGGTAAGCCACTAGATAAATTTGAAAAAACTACTCATAAAGTAGCTCAGTGGAGTTTTGACGATGCTTTTTCGGAAGAGGATATGATGAATTGGCAGGAAAAAGCCTTGAATTATTTGGAAAGACAGTTGGGGTATCGGCCAAAGGATGTAGAATATATGTGTGAATTAAAAATCGACGGTCTACACATGGTTTTTACTTATGAAAAAGGTTTATTGAAATTGGCGGCCACTCGCGGTGACGGCAAGGTGGGAGAAAATGTAACACAAAATATTCGTACTATTAAAAGTGTGCCTTTAAAATTAAAAGAAGAAACGGATTTGATCGCTGAGGGAGAAGTTTGGATGGGAAGAAAAACTTTGGAACAATTAAATATAGAAAGAGAAATCAAACATGAGCCATTGTTTGCTAATCCGCGCAATGCGGCGGCCGGCACGATTCGGCAATTGGATCCGAAAATTGTAGCCGAGAGAAAATTGGATGTGTTCGTCTATGATTTGTCGTTTGGAGAAATTCCGCCAACTCAAGACGAAGAGCTGAAACGCTTGGAAAAATTGGGATTTAAGGTTAATCCACATCGCAAGTTGTGTAAAAATATTAAAGAAGTAGTCGATTTTTGGAAAGAGTGGCAAAAAAAGAGAAGCTCCGAAGAATATTGGTTGGATGGTTTGGTAATTAAAATAAATCAAAGAAAATACCAAGAAGATTTAGGTTATACTGGGAAATCTCCGCGTTGGGGTATTGCTTTGAAGTTTCCAGCTGAGCAAGCTACCACCAAAATAAAAGAAATTTATGTGCAAGTAGGGCGAACCGGCGCTTTAACGCCAGTGGCTTTGATGGATCCGGTAAAGTTGGCGGGCACCACCGTGACTCATGCAACCCTGCACAATTTTGATGAAATTCGTCGGTTGGGAGTGCGAGTGGGTGATATGGTGGTAGTGGAAAAAGCCGGTGATATTATTCCCAAAGTAGTTCGTGTGTTGGAAAAAATGCGGACCGGCGAGGAAAAAGAATTTAAAGAACCCAAAAATTGTCCGATCTGTCATTCATCGGTAGAAAAAATTAAATCTAGCGATAAAAATAAAAAAAACGAAGGGTTGTTGTTTTGTTTAAACAAAAATTGTTTTGCTCAAGAATTGCGCAAGATGATTCATTTTGCCTCTAAAAAAGCTTTTGATATTGAACATTTGGGAGAAAAAATTGTAGAACAATTGGTAAACGAAGGATTGATCAAAGACCCGGCGGATTTCTTTACTTTGACCGCCGGTGATTTAAAACCATTAGAGAGATGGGGGGAAAAATCCGCTAGCAATTTAGTACAGGCGATCGCTGACAAGAAAAATATTTCTTTAGGAAGATTTGTTAATGCTCTAAGCATTAAACACGTGGGCGAGCAGACTGCGATTGATTTAGCCGAGCATTTTGTCAGTTTAGAAAAATTTTTAAAAGCTACTCCGGAAGAATTGAAAGAAATTGATGGAGTAGGAGTAGAAGTATCATCGGCAGTAATAGAATTTTTAAAAGATAAAGAAAATATAAAATTTATAGAAAAAATGCTGTATAATGGAGTAAGAGTATTAAATCAGATTAAAAAAGCGGTTGGCGGAAAATTGTCCGGACAGATATTTGTGTTAACTGGCACTTTAAGCACTTTGAGTCGTGACGAGGCTAAAGAAAAAATTCGTGCTTTAGGTGGCAATGTGGTGGAATCCGTAAGCAAAAAAACCACTGCAGTGGTAGCTGGTCAGGAACCGGGCAGCAAATTGGCCAAAGCGGAAAAATTGGGGATAAAAATTTTAGATGAAAATAATTTTTTAACTTTGTTAAAATAATATGCCTAGAAAAGGAGAGGATAGAAATATTTATCCGGATGATACTATTAACGCTCCATTTGAAGGGGGTGAAGTGATACTTCATAGCCCAGAAGAATTAGCGGAGGTATTGAAAGAAAAGATGGATCAGCAGGAATTAATTAGATATTTGATTGGTGATGATTACAATAAGGTTAATGACTTGAGCCAGCTGGCTTTATTGATTAGAAAGATTTTCAATGGCCCGATCGGAAGATCGTTATTTCGTTTTATAGAGATACGAGACATTTCTTTAATAGACGGGGCGAACAAGATTGAAATAGTTAATCGAGCTTTAATAAATCATCCTGATAAAATACCGGTAGCTGAAATAGAGTCAATCACCAAAGATAGCCAATTGCGAGAAAAAGTGTGGAAAATAGTATTAGGACGTTTTGGTGAACATCTTACTCCGGCCAAGCAGAGAGTGCTGAGAGAAAATAGGTGTGTTTTTAGATATACTTTTAAGAATGGTCGTCCGTTTGAGAATTTAGATTGTGGTCGGATTGCCGACAGTATCGCGGTGGCCAAAGTAAAATTACGAGATCGAGGGGTGGATTGGTCGGTGGTCGAAGATGATGACTGGATAGAGACATCTAGATATAAAGCCGTGGCTTGTGCATATAACACGGCACACGATTTTCCATTTGATTTAAGTACCGTGACAGCGGATAGCGGCTTGAGATCTAGATTAGGAATTTTAAAGGCAGAGCTGGCCGAACGACAATCATCACCGGAACAAAAAAAGAGAGCAAAATTTGAATCAGAAAAGATGGCGGCGGAAAAAAAATTATTATTTTCCTGTGTGTTCCACTCGCCATATCCGTTTAAAGAATCAAATTTTTTTGATATGATAAAAATGTTAGAGGCATATTCTGGTTTTATGATCGGTCAGGAATCCTTTTTTCAAGTGGCAAATCGGGTGAGAGTAGTGCTTGATTATTTTAAATCTGGACAACCGATTGATGAATCTTTAATTTTAAACATTCCAACCGACAGCGGTTTACAGGATAGGATTAGAGATTTGTGCGGTAAGAGAATTAAAAAATTTAGAGTAGATCCTAACGAGGATTCAGCGGTTTTATTTCCTTCAGAAGGAGACGAGCAAATACTGCGTAGGTTGGACGAAGAAGAAACTACGCCAAGACTAGAAAAAGATAGTCGTTGGACGATAGAGCCAATTAGGAATATCAAGAGTCCGATTGGGTATAAAAGAGGTGATCAGATTGCAATGAGAGTTGAGGATTTGACGGCAGATGGGGCGGGGGAGGAATTTTTTCTTTTATTGCAAGAGGCTAAAAATTTTTCTGAAGTGGTGGTTGGCTTAGAGAAAATGAGCAGAGGATATAGGTTGGCAATGCCTACCACTGAGATTGGCTTGAGTGAAGGTCGGGTTTATCGGCTGAAAGATGTGCTGGAGATGTTTAGGGGTTTAGAAAATGGCAGTGTGACAGAAGTGCAATTACAAGATCAAAAATTACAAAAAGAAATAGAAAGATTATTAAAAACGCAAAACGCTGGGCCGATTAAAAAGATGCTTATCAAACTTTTTAGTTAATTATGTATATTCGCTGGTTTAAAGAATTAACCATTAAAGACATTCCGTCGGTGGGCGGCAAAACCGCTTCACTTGGTGAAATGTATTCTAAATTGACTAAAAGCGGGATCAAAGTGCCAAATGGTTTTGCGATTACGGTTGAGGCCTATTGGAAATTTTTAAAAGAAAATCAATTGGACAAAAAAATTAAAATGGTTTTGAAGGATTTGGATGTGAAAGATGTGGTGGCTTTGTCCAGAGCGGGCACCAAAGTGCGACAGATGATTTTGGCGGCGAGTTTTTCCAAAGATATAGTACAAGAAATAAAGATTGCATATAAAAAAATAAAAACTGCTAGCGTGGCCGTGCGGTCTTCAGCGACTGCCGAGGATTTGCCGGGAGCAAGTTTTGCTGGCCAGCAAGAGACTTTTTTGAATATTAAAGGAGAAAAAGAATTATTATTGGCTGTCAAAAAATGTGTGGCTTCACTTTTTACCGATCGGGCTATTTCCTATCGCGAGGCCAAGGGTTTTGACCATCTACAAGTAGCTTTGTCAGTGTGTGTGCAAGAAATGGTGCGATCAGACTTGGCGGCGGCCGGGGTGCTGTTTACTCTAGATACCGAATCTGGGTTTGACGGTGTGATTTTAATCAATGCCGCTTATGGTTTGGGAGAAAACGTAGTAAAAGGCCGAGTGGTGCCAGATCAGTTTTTTGTATATAAAAATGGAATTAAAAAAAGTTATAAATCTATTGTTAGCCATCGTTTGGGCAGTAAAGAAGTCAGATTAGTTTATGGCAAAACTGGCACTATTCAAGAAAAAGTGGCGATTAATGAGCAGAAAAAGTATTGTTTAACGGATGATGAGGTAGTTAAATTAGCTAAATGGGGTATAAAAATTGAAGAGCATTATGGTCGAGCGATGGACATTGAATGGGCCAAAGATGGTAAAACCGGTGAGTTGTTTATTGTCCAAGCCCGTTCCGAAACAGTAAAATCGCAAGAAAAATTAAATGTTATAGAAAATTATAAATTGGTCCACAAAGGCAAACTAATTTTGAGTGGGATTAGTATTGGACAAAAAATTGGTCAAGGAAAAGTGCGGATTATCAATTCTCCAAAGCAAATGAAGCAGTTTAAGGCTGGCGAAGTATTGGTGACTAAAATTACCGATCCAGATTGGGAACCAATTATGCGGTTAGCCGGAGCAATCATTACTGAACAAGGCGGCAAGACTTCCCACGCGGCGATTGTTGGTCGGGAGTTGGGAGTACCATGTATTGTAGGCGCAATCAAGGCTAGACAGCTGTTAAAAAACGGCAGTGAAATTACTGTATCATGTAGTGAAGGTGAAGTGGGTTATGTGTACAAAGGGCGGTTGCCGTTTACTGTAGAAAAATTCGAGATTAAAGAAATGGCTGAAACCAAAACTAAAATTATGATGAATATCGGCGATCCAGATAGCGCTTTTGGTCTGGCAGCGATTCCAAATCACGGCGTGGGCTTGGCTCGCGAAGAATTTATTTTTACGAATTTTATAAAAATTCATCCGTTGGCTTTGGTGCATTACAATGAATTAAAAAATAAAAAAGTTAAACAGCAAATTGATGCTTTGACGATTGGTTATAAAGATAAAAAACAATTTTGTATTGATAAATTAGCTGAAGGGGTTGGTTTTATTGCCACGGCTTTTGCGCCGGGAGAAGTGGTTGTGCGATTGTCGGATTTTAAAACTAATGAATATTCCACTTTGATTGGCGGTGAGCAGTTTGAACCAAAAGAAGAGAACCCGATGCTTGGTTGGCGGGGGGCCAGTAGATATTATGACCCAAAATACAAACCCGCGTTTGCTTTGGAATGCGCGGCGATTAAAAAAGCTCGAGAAGAATGGGGGTTAAAAAATATTATTGTCATGATACCATTTTGTCGCACTGTGGAAGAGGGAAGAAAGGTATTGGCGACGATGAAAGAGTTTGGGCTAGAGCGGGGTAAGGATGGTTTGCAGGTGTATGTGATGTGCGAGATTCCATCCAATGTTATTTTAGTTAAAGAATTTAGCGAGATTTTTGATGGATTTAGTATCGGCTCTAATGATTTAACCCAGCTCGCTTTGGGGGTAGATCGTGATTCAGCTTTGGTGGCCCATGTTTATGATGAAAATAATTTGGCAGTAAAAAAATTGATTCGCGAAGTAATCCAAGGGGCGCATAAATATGGGCGTAAAGTAGGGATCTGCGGTCAAGCTCCATCGGATTATCCGGAGTTCGCGGAATATTTAGTGAGTGAGGGGATAGACAGTATTTCTTTAAATCCGGATACCGTATTGAAGACTCGTCTGCGGATTGCTGAGGCGGAAAAGAAATTTGGCGTGCATGGCACCAAGGGCGGCTGGAAAGATTTGCGAGTAGTGTTGGCTTCCAAGGCTTTACTGTTGTTCGGGGTGTTGGGTTTGACGGTGTCTTTGGGCGGTTATACTTGTCAGACGGTAGATAATCAATACACTGCGGATCAAACCAAAAAAATTATCCAACAAGAATTGGTAGACATGAAAGGTCAATTGCGTGAGGAAATTACCGAACAATTAAACAAATTGGAACAAAATAAAATGAATGATTACAGTGAAGACGGCTTTGTCCAGATGAAAATGAAATACCCAAGACCGTGGCTGGTGACACATTGGGGGGATGGGGTGAAATTTTATTCGGAAGGCGATGTAGAATATTTGATGATCTTTAAACAAAAAATGGGGCATCCAGTACCAGAGGATAAAATAGTGGAAATTACTTTTCATGATTATCCGGCCAAGCGGTTGCAAGATACTAGTCAAAAAGGAGGAGAACCGCCGTATGAAGTATTAGAAATTTATCCAGATGGGTATAAAAAAAGAGATAGTGTGATTGAAATTAGAGGGTACACCCCAAGATTTGAGGAACTGATAAATACGATCAGTGAGTTTAAGGCGAAGTAGATAGAGCATGTTTAGCCCAATCTTGATAAAAACAAAAAACGCCAATAAGGCGTTTTTTGTTTTAGAGCGGGTCGGACGGGACTCGAACCCGCAACTTCTGCCGTGACAGGGCAGTGCTCTAACCAGTTGAACTACCGACCCAAAATGTTATTTTTGCTAATCAAATTATATAGTAATTAAAAATATTTGTCAATATATAAAGGCACAAAAAAGACCCTATAAGTGTTCGGCAGATAGCAAGGATTGAAGGAGGGGGCAATCCCGCTATTACCAAACACTTATAGGGCCTTTAGTTTTTAAGTACTTATTTTATAACACATTTTGACTACTGTGTCAATGGTGTGTTTATTTAATTTTATCCACAATTTTAGAGAAAGTGGCTGGAGATTTAGCGGCAATTTCAGCCAACATTTTGCGGTTGATTGTAACATTTTGTTTTTTCAAAGCGCCTACCAATTTGCTGTAAGAAATTCCGAGTTCGCGAGCGGCGGCGTTGATGCGCACATGCCATAAACCGCGATTAATGCGTTTCTTGGTTTTGCGACCGGCGAAAGCATACTGTCCGGCTTTCATTTTGGCTACTTTAGCCAATTTCATTTTAGATTTTCTGCCCCAGCGCATGCCTTTAGTGTGTTTCAAGATACCCCGGCGTCTTTTGGTGTGTAATACGCCACCTTTAATTCTGGTCATACTGTTTGTAAAGTTTATTATTTAATTAGTACTGCAGGAAAGTTTCCATCACTTTTTTGTTGGTTTTGCTCATGATCACATCGGATTTTTTGTTGCGACCGGTGTTGCCAGTTTCCCTGGAGTTAAAATGAGCTTGCCCGCAAGTGCGTTTCTCAATTTTACCTTTCTTGGTGACTTTGAATCTTTTGGCAATCGCCTGATTAGTCTTCAATTTAGCCATATAAATTATTTAATGATTATGCTTTGGTAATGATGGCGGTAATAAAACTGCCTTGTTTTTCTAAATTCTGCTCAAATTTGGTTTTGACTTCGTTTGCAACACTAGCTAAGAATTCCTTAACTACTTCAAAACCGAGAGCGGCTTGTTGATTTTCTCTACCGCGGAGCATCAATTCTACTTTTACTTTATCTCCGTTGTTTAGAAAATATACAGCTTGATTTTTTCTGATATCCAAATCATGTTGACCAATGCGTAGAGATAGTCTGACACATTTTACTTTGGTGACATGTTGGTGAGCCTTGCGTATTCTAACTTCTTTTTCTTGCTGGTACTGGAAATGGCTGAAATCCATGATTCTGGCCACAGGCGGTTCGGCTTTAGGATTAATTACTACTAAATCTAATTCTTGCTCCTGAGCCATGCGAATGGCCTCGCCGGTATTCTTTATACCGAGATTAGCGCCGTTTGTATCGAGGACCATTACTTGTGGGGCGGCAATATTTTCGTTATAAAGATAAACTTTTTTCGGCTCTTCTTTTTGTCTTTTGTGTGAAATTCTCATTGTATTTTTTCTTTAAAATAAATTTGGTGGAGATGGCGAGAGTTGAACTCGCGTCCAAGAAATGCCGATTGTATCCTCTACATGCTTAGACGTTTTGTGTTTTAGTTCATTTAGTATAAAAGCGTCAAAAACCAAATGAACGATCCGAAAGAATTTCAAATGACTTTGTACGGAGGCAAAATCATTTTACGCCTAGTGGGTTACACCACGGACTAGCTACTAGGTATGACTAGGGTGATGGACAAAAGCCCTTAGGCTAATGTCGGAGCGAATTGACAAGTGCAACCGCCACCGAAGGTGGAAGCTACAAATGTTTTCACTTTTGAAAATAAGTTGGCACTTATTTAGTTGTCTCAGCTATTTACGAGGAATGAGACCTCCTCGGCATGCGGATAAAACCGTAACTTCCTGTCGAAGCCCGGCATCCCCAATTTGTCAAAAAACTAGTCTTTCATTTTTATCAAGCGCTTCATTTCACGTTCCACCTCTCTTTTTTTGATGGTTTCGCGTTTGTCATATTGGTGTTTTCCGCGAGCGACAGCGATTTCTACCTTGATAAAACGACCCCTATTATATACTGAAATTGGCACAATTGTCAAGCCCTTTTCTTGAGTTTTTCCTCTTAAATAGTCAATTTCTCGCTTGTGGAGTAAAAGACGGCGGCTATGAGTAGGGTCGTATTCCGGTTGGGGGCCGGCGGCTTTATAGGCGGAAATATGGGCGTTGGTGAGCCAAGCGTCGTCGTGGTGGAAGGTAATAAAGGCGCCTTTCAAGCTTAAATGGCCATTTTTGACAGATTTGGTTTCCGGTCCGGACAACACTAAGCCAGCCTCCATTTTTTCTAGGATTTCATAGTCGTGCATGGCTTTTCGGTTGTCAGCAAAAGTGGACATAAAAGTTTATTTTGTTGGTTTTAATTTTAACACATACCCACAAAAAAGCAACCATTGACTTTTTTGTTTAAGATGTGTATACTAGTTTTGCATTTTATAATAATGCACGCCTAGCTCAGTTGGTTAGAGCATCTCGTTTACACCGAGAGGGTCAGGGGTTCGAATCCCTTGGCGTGCACTGAGAAACCGCCCACTTGTGGTGGTTTTTTGTTATAGACCGTTTTTATAAAAAATGGTAAGATATATTTATCATTTTATATGAGTTATTTTTTGTTATGATAGACAGAAAACAGGAAAGGTCTTTGGTTTTTCATAAAGGTATTTATAAAAAAGCTTTGTCCACCAGTGAGGCGGTTTTTATGATCACCGGTATGACAATCGGGGCGGGGGTGCTGGGTGTGCCGTATGTGGTGGCGCAAGTAGGCTTGTTGACTGGGATGTTTTATATTTTGATATTAGGGTTAGTAGTAATGTTTTTAAATTTGATTATCGGAGAAATCGCGGTGCGGACTGGAGAGAGTCTGCAGTTGGCTGGGTTTGCTGGAAAATATATTGGTGGCTGGGCGAAAAAATTATTATCATTTACTATCGTGTTGAGCGGCTACGGATCATTGTTGGCATATATCTCCGGTGAAGGGCAGGCCTTGTCCGCTTTGTTTGGCGGAAATAGTGTGTGGTGGAGCTTGATGTTTTGGTCAGTGGCCAGTTTTATGGTTTGGCGTGGCTTGCAAACTGTAAAAAAATTAGAAAGGGTATTAAGTTTCACAGTAATTTCTATTATTGTTGGTTTGTCTTTATTTTTACTTCGAGATTTAAACCCCGCTAATTTATTTTATCTTGACGTTAGTAAAATATTTTTACCTTATGGTGTGATTTTGTTCGCGCTTCATGCCTCGCCGGCGATTGCTGAGGCGCATGCGGTGTTGCCCGGCAGCCAAAAGAGATTTAAAAGAGCGGTGATTTTAGGCACGATGATTCCGACGGTAGTGTATATGTTGTTTGCTTTGGCCGTGGTGGGAGTGTCTGGATTATCCACGACGCAGGTGGCGACAATTGGTTTGGGCGAAAAATATGGCCCGACCATTTTGATTTTAGCGAATTCCTTTGCTGTGTTGGCGATGGGTACGGCTTTTATGGGCATGGGGATGGCCTTGAAACAGACTTTTGTGTGGGATCATAAAATTCCCAAATGGGTGGCAGATATTTTAGTGATGATTATGCCTTTAGCTTTATTCGCGGCCGGCATTCGCAACTTTGTGATGATTTTGGATGTGGTCGGCGGTTTGTTTGTCGGGGTGGAGGCAATTTTAATGGTGGCGGCTTGTTATTTGGCTAGAAAACACTCAAGATTAAAAGCGGATCGCTATGAGATTCGAAATTTTTGGTTATTTGCTTTGCCAGTCTTGATAATTTTTTCTTTTGCCACTATATTTACAGTAATAAAATTATTTGTGTAATTTAACACTTATGTTTAGAAAAATTTTATTCGCCGCTGTTTTAACTCTGCTCTGCGCGAGTGGAGTGTCGGCCGCGAGTTATATAAATGGCGTACCACAAAAAGATTGGACAAAATACGGAGTTAATCCGTGGAGCAATGACACCGATTTAGATGGTTTCCCTGATGCTTGGGAGATTACTAATAAATATTGTCCGACTAATCCGGTGTTATATACTCGATTGGATGATGGCGAATGTGAAAAAGGCAAAATTGATTACAAAAAAGGAGTCTATACTCCGCCAAAAAATATTGAGGATGTTTTTCCTTCAACTGTAAAAAAAGCTGCTGATTGTTCCGAGATAGAAAAATTTTTTTGGGAAAATTATGATGAATATTCGTCTGGAAATTTAACAGGTTTGGAAAATTATACAGTGGCTAAAAGAGTCGGTGATTATTCTTTTGTGTTTAATGATAATTTTTTAACGGTGTTGAAGACAACGGATAAAGGCGTAGTGGAAAAAGTTAGCCAAGTAAAAATTAGTAATTTGACGGCAATTAAAGAAATACAAGTTTCTGGGAATTTTTTGGCAGTGATTGGCCGGGAAAAAAATCATACTGGCAATTTTGCCAATATGGTGCAATTTTGGAATATTGCTAATAAGAAAAAACCAGTTTTGTTGCGACAAGTTAGTTTTAATCGGGGAGCAGTTGAGAGCTATGTAAGTCAGGGTTATCTGTATTTGTCTTTACGCGGAGCGAGTGACAGCTCGACAGATAAATACTCCTTAAATTATCAAGATTTGTTGATTAAAAATTCGGCTCGCAAAAATTTGAATAAATGTAGCGAGATAGAATATGTTAGCAGTTTAACTCAAGAAAAAAATTATAATTTGAGCACTTATAGCGTTTGGTATTTGGCCGCTCTGCCGATGAATGGCCGCGGTACAATCGGCTCTAAAGTAGTGATCGGCAAAGGTGAATCTTTGTTTGCGGGAGATAGTTGGTATTTATTTTCAGGCGGCAATAATCAGTATGGCAGCTTGAGCAAGACTGAAATTTATCGATACACATTGAATGGTAAAAATTTTAAATTAGCTAACTCTACGGCGGTAGACAACATTGTTTTTTTTAGCGATAGCGCGACTTATTATAAAAATAATTTATATGTGGTAGCTCGTCAGTATGCCGGATCAGTTAGTAATTTATACGTGTTAGACAAGCAATTAAACAAAATAGGCTGGTATAATAATTTGCCGACTACTTCTACGATCGCCAATGTTATTGCCAAGAATGATAAACTTTATTTGGATTATCCCGCTTTGATTGGGGCGGACCAAAAAATGTTGGTGTTCGATGTGGCTAATCCACGGGCGCCAAATTATTTAGGCTCCAGAGCCAAGGTGCCTTATACCAGAAATGAATATGATTGGGGTGGAAATTATTTATTGTCGTTAACTAATCGTTCTGGCAGTTCGCAGGCAAATAATGAATTGGGCATAGGTTTGTCCCTCGTGAGTAAGGATACCGGTTTAGAACCTTGGGAAGTATCTAAAATTAATTTGGGTAAAAATGGCACATGGTATGGCCAAGTGGCTACCGGCAATGGCTATATAGCTATGAAAATTAATTTGCAGAATCAATCTGGTAGCACTGGAACGAACGCCGGTAATTATTGGCAAGGGGTAATGGTATATAAAGTATCATTGGATAACGGGATGGAATTAGCGGGATCTACGGAAGAGTTGGAATATGAGGTGGCCGGTTTACAAATTGTTGGCGATAAATTATTAGTGCTTGAGGTCAAGACGACAGGCGAGATAAAAAAATGGAAAATAGATATTTTTAATTTGTCCAACATGAATTTTGTGGATACTATTAATTTATAAGTTTGACTAACAGTTTTAAAAAAGGTAAATTAACCAGCGCCCAGACGGTGTTGGTTATCGTTCGGTGTCAAAGGTCGATTACTGACCGATAACTTCCTTCCGTCTTCTTATTTATTTTAATTTAATATTGGTTTTATGTCCGATAAATTTTTATTTACGTCTGAATCAGTGACCGAGGGTCATCCAGATAAAATTTGTGACCAAATTTCCGATGCGATTTTAGATAATTTATTAGCCCAAGATCCGTTATCCCGCGTAGCGGTGGAAGCCTTTACTACCACTGGTTTGGTAGTAGTGGGCGGCGAGGTGACGACTCGTGCGCAAATTGATGCGCAAAAAATTATCCGAGAAGTTTTAAAGAATATTGGTTATACCAATTCCGCTTATGGGATTGATGGAGAATTTGCCGGGGTTATGACCTCTATCCATGGGCAGTCTCCGGATATTTCTCAAGGTGTTACCAAACCCACCGCCGAAGAGCAGGGAGCGGGCGACCAAGGTTTAATGTTCGGTTATGCTTGCAATGAGACCGAAGAATTGATGCCATTGCCGATTGTTTTGGCTCAAAAATTGGCTAAACGTTTGGCGGAAGTTAGGAAAAATGGTACATTAAAATATTTGCGTCCAGACGGGAAATCTCAAGTGGCAGTGGAATATGTAGACGGTAAACCGGCTCGTTTGCACAATGTGGTAATCGCCGCTCAACACGACGATGCGGTGAGCTTGGAAGATTTAAGAAAAGATATTATTGAACAAGTAATCAAACCGATCTGCGAAAAATATTTGGATGATAAAACGGAATTTTATGTAAATATGACGGGCAGATTTGTAGTAGGTGGCCCGCATGGTGATACTGGCTTGACAGGGAGAAAGATCATTGTGGATACTTATGGCGGCATGGGCCGTCATGGCGGCGGCTGTTTTTCCGGCAAAGATCCGTCCAAAGTGGATCGCTCCGGCGCTTATATGGCTCGCCATGTGGCAAAAAATATTGTGGCTTCGGGATTAGCCGATCGTTGCGAAGTGCAAGTGTCGTATGTGATTGGACGGGCCGAACCGACCAGTATTCACGTAGATACTTTTGGCACCGGCAAAGTAAACGATGAAAAATTAGTAGAAGCGGTAAAAAAAGTTTTTGATTTTCGTCCGGGCAAGATTATTGAATACTTGGATTTGCTCCGTCCGATTTATCAAGCGACTGCAGCTTATGGACATTTTGGCCGGCCAGAATTTAGTTGGGAAAGAATTGATAAAGTGGCAGAATTAAAACAAGCCGCGCAATAAAAAATAATATAATAAAAATAAAGCAGAGGCGACGCCTCTGCTTTTATATTTTTCCAATTTTTATAATTTATTATTCAGGCTGGTTTCAGTAAAGTTAAAAAACTTTCCAGTATAAGAATCAGTGGCGGAAAATTTTATATTTTCCAACAATTTAATAATTCGTCCGATTTGTTTATCGGTTGGAGTAATAGCCATTTCAAAAGACAAAGTAGTCTGGCTATAAGCCGGGAGGCTACGGTGACTCCAAGTAATAGTGCGAGTGGTTGGATTGTATTTTTGACTAGCGCCGATGGAAACACTTTGCTGGCCGGTAAAAGTAACGCCCTCTGGTACAACCGCTGAGAAGGTTGGATTTTCCACATCGTTGGAAGCATTAAAAATTTGGGCGACCAGCCGATATTTGGTCGTTTCGCCAACGCGAGGAGGTAAGGGGCCGCGGCCGAGCTGTTCACCATCCTCGGTGTAATAAACAGTTTCAATTTTAAACCGCAAGTCAGTGCTAAGAGGTATTAAAGCGGTTTGTCCGGTTTGAGAAAACATTCCACTGTCAATTCCGGTGGCCGGAATTTCCGCACTAGGCGTGATAATAAAATTAATTTTTTCATCAGTTCCTACCAAAGAAAAATGCGATAATAATTTTATTTTAATTTCAAAATTTTCTTCTGTGCCGGCCCGATTATTGGCCAGGGTGGTGCGAGTTTGTTTGTCAGCCACCAGACTAGTGCCTTCAACTTTTAAATTATTATTTTTTGCAGTGGTTTTTAGATCCACGATGCCCGGTGTAAAATTTAACCGGATTTTTACATTTTTATAGTCCTCGGCGCCGGTATTTTTCCAGCTGATTTTTACCGGCAAAGTTTGGCCGGGCTCGGCGTAGGCGATCGGGGAGTTTATTTGAGCCGAACTATAGATTTGTGGTTTAGACAAATTAATTTCTTTTTGGTAATCATCCAAAATTATCACTTGCTCATTGATTAAAATTTTAGTG
>CAZEYR010000012.1:25763-28299 GCA_964516735.1 uncultured Gammaproteobacteria bacterium | reverse complement strand
AGCAGGCGTCCAGCCAATGGGCCTTTGATCGCCCACATTTTTTTGAGGCCAGTTACGATATCTTCTCTAGTGGTGGTATTTAAAATAATTTCAGCTTTAATCTGTTCATCGGCCCAAGTCATTAAAACAGCGGACATTTTTTCCATTAATCCTTTTTCTTTTAACACTCTTTTAAAATGATCCCAATCTTTAACACCATATTTTCTAAGTGCGTCTAAATCTAAATTATCCGGCTTCTTTTCAAAAAGAGACATCAAACCGGCGGCAATTTCTGTGCCGACATTTTTACCTTCTAATTTTCCAACGAAAGCCATCTCCATCACACCTTTCATCTTGTCTCGATAGGCTGGATCTTTTAAAATTTCAAACAAAACATGGCTGGGCAATTCTATTTTAGCCTCTTCTTTTTTAATTTGTTCAGTAGCCACAACTTCCGATTCTACTTCCAATTCACCAATTTTTTTCAACAACCCCAAAACTTTATCTTTAATATCTGCGGCTTTCGGATCTAATTGTTTAACCTCTCTTTCTAAAGCTTTACGTTTTTTCTCATCAACTTTGTCTTTCAAAGCTTCTAATCTGCTATTTAATTCTGTAGTTTCTTTGGCAAAATCAAAAAGTTCAGCGCTAGCACCTTTCCACTCTCTAATCATTTCCAGCACTTTTTTCCCCGTAGCCGCCTTTTTGGATTCTGCATCAGTTAAGCCCAGCTTACGAATAGTGCTAGGATCTGTTATATACGCTTTTACCTCTAAAATAAAATCCTTCTCTTCTGGGGTAGAAGACGAAGCGGGCAGAAGCACTTCTCTGCTTTTTGTCACATACCATTCATAAGCCACTTCTTCCTCAGCTTTTAATTTTATTTCTGTTGGATTAGGAAGATCTTGCGGACGGTAAGTTGCTCGATCACCTGGATTTTCTGGTGCCTTACCCTTTTTTTGGCTTGGTGGGATAGCATTCCAAGCATCCCACTCTCTTTTCTTTTTATCCCAAGCTTTTTGTTCGTCTAGTCTTTTATTGTAGGCTTCCAAGTCTTTATCGTATTTTTTTTTATCTTGCTGATTTTTTAATTTATTTCTATCTATAATATGGCCAAAACCCTCGGCAGTCTGAACCTGCCTTTCGGTCTTGGGGGTCATTTTATCCAATTCATCAATTTCCAATTTTAAATCTTCCAAATCAGAATCTATTTTATCTTTTATGTCTTTAATTCTTTTATTGATATCTTCAATTTCTTTACCGCCCAAATCGTACCAATCTTCCACATCTCCCAATAATTTTTCAATTTGTTTAGATTGTTTGCTTAAATTATTTAATTTACCTAAAATTTGTTTATGTTTCTCCCCAGCCACCTTTTTAACTTTGTCGATCTCCTTTTTAATAACGGTTTCTGTTTTTTCTAAACTGTCAAGATTTTCCAACATTTCTCCATTAATATTCCTCAAAGTTTCGCCATCGGCTTTTAGTACACCCTCATCATCGCACTCCACCAAATCATATTCTATCATTCCACCTTCAACCGCGTTAGTTTTACTAGCTTTAAAAAATGTCTTTCCAATTTCAAAACGCTTACCAGAAGCTGTAAAATCTTCAAACTTTTTTGGTGTTTGTCCGGGTGGTAATTCTACTTCTAAATTATTCCCCGGGGTAATTTCCACCGTCACTTTAATTTTTTTGTCAGCCGTCACTTCTGGTACTTTAGTTAATTTACCAAAACCCCATTCTCCCAATTTCGGATTATAAAACGCAACACTAAAAAAATCTCCACCTATTTTTTGATAATCGGCGGCATTAAATTTTAATTTTTCTTTTTCTCTTTGCAGCTCGGTCATATTTTAAAATTAAGGCTGTTTATTAATCACCTTAGTTATTTTTTGTAATTTTATTTTAGTTTCTAAATCATTTATTTCTTTGGCTAAAATCTTTTCCTCTTGTTCCACTTCATCCATTTTTAGTAAATATTTTTGTAACGCAAAATTAACCGCTTCTACGATTTTTTGCTGTTCCGGCGACATAATCAAATCTTTTAATTTTTGATTGTCATCAGCCATAATTTTAACCTTGCAGGGCAGTTTTAATTTCTTCTTTATAGTCGCTCAATACTTTATCTACGACTTCGGCAAAATTTGGAATATTTTCTGTCCAAAATTTCCACCATTCTTCCGGACCGGTTGTTTCTTGTTTGGTTAATTCGGCAAATTTTTCTGCTGATCCTTCATTTAACATTGGCAACAGTGTAGCCCCGATTCTTTTTTCGGCTTCAACTACAAATTGTGGCAACATTAATTTTTTATTTTCTTCAGTCAAATCGGCAAAGCCATTTTCTTCTAAAACTTTTAAAATATAGTGCTCTAAATAATTTTGATCGTTCATAAAATACGGATAAGTTAACAAAATTCATTTAAATTTAAACCCTCCCAAACACCCCTCTTTTATAAGTCGCCACCCACCAGCCGGACAGCAACCAACCCAACACCAAACCCACCGCCATATTCATTAAATAATTTGGACGAGCTGGCAAAGTGGACACGAGCGG
>CAZEYR010000012.1:21917-25663 GCA_964516735.1 uncultured Gammaproteobacteria bacterium | reverse complement strand
GTGGTCTGCATAATTTTACTTAAATTTTCGCCGATTCTTTCTGCCGCTTTAGATTGGGTGTAGGGATCCACACCGGTCAAACTGCGGGAAATTAGCAACACTTGTGATTCGGCGCTATAATAATGAGGAAAAAACAAACTAACCACCCCGGACAGGATAGCAAAAACCACACCCCAAACTATTATTAGCCTGAGATGTCTTTTTATAACATGCAACATAGACAATTTAATTAAAATATTTATTAGGTGGATTGGAAAATCGGCGATTCTAATTCCAAGGTCTTACCAGACCTCAAAACTTTTAATTTCGCCGCCTGATTATTATACCACAAAGGCGAACCGCTCTCAATTTCTTTTGTTATATCTTTGCCATTGATTTCTAAAATGACATCCCCTTTCTTGAGCGGACTACTTTTTCCCCATACTTTATTTACCGCAAAACCGCTTACTGCTTCACCATTTATTACAATCGGTTGTTCCAAACTGAACCAACCCTCCACTCCCAAAGAGGGGTAGGTAATTTTTTGTTGGCCTAATATACCGGCCATGACGCTGGTGATGTATCCATTCGGCAAAAGCAAACCGTTTTTATTTACAAAACCGACTACTCGCCCTTGATCATTTACCACCAAGGATCCTACCGTCGCTGTTAAATCTAAACTATAAAAAATGGCCGGAGCGGTATCTAAATGCGTCGCCCCGCCATCCACCACCGGAAAATTTACAAAACTACGATTCCAATTTTTATCTTGATACACAAAAACAGCGTCAAACGAGTGAATGTCGCCGCTAAAACTGGCTACCTTAAATTGTAAACCGCTAGTCTGTTGTTTAGAAGAAATTTTTACATAAATCATTCCCGTATAGCGATCAAATAAAGCTTTCTCTGGGTTATAAACCACCTTTTCCGAAGATAAAATTTGCCAATTTTTATAACTCCCACTATATGACGGGAAATACATCGCCAACCAACCGTCCGAGCTAATCGCCACCGCTTCACCCAATAAATCCTGTTCGCGTAAGTAACTGCCACTGCCGAAAGCTGTGGCGTTGGAGTAGATATCAAAAACACGATCAACTACTTCTTGGCTGACACGTTTGTCCATCTGAGCCTTGGATAATGTCGAAAAATTTTGGCTAACCGCCCAAGTATCACCTTCGCCATAACGTGGCCAAATCCAGCCGAGCATCATAGACGCCCCGCTCAAACCAGCCAAAAGGCCGATCCCGGTAGCGGCTAACAAAATTTTTAATCTTTGCCATTTTTGATGGCTCTCCATATTACACATGGGAGCCGGCAAATGTGGCGGCAATTTTTTAGGCATATTTTTATCTATTTTTACCCGCTAAATCAGTCGGGATCATCCCTTTTGAACTTTTAATTACTTCTTCTATTTTCTTGGCCGCGTCTGCTCCGCCCGCACTTTCTCCCGCTCCGATTTTAGGTAGAGTAAAATCCAAACCGGAGTCGGTTTTAATCACTTCGCCAGAAATTGGACGCGGAATTGGACGAACTCTCGGCACGCGCGGTCGTGGCTTGGCCACAGCAGGTCGAACCGGTTTTTCTATCGGCGTTTCTGTTGGAGTTTCTGTGGGCGTTTCCACCTGAACACCAACTCCCTGTTCATGCGCACCCGGGACGATATTTGTTTCAATTTTTACGTTTGGACGAGGTATAGGTTGAACGGACGGAGGACGTTGTCCCAATAATTCCTGTGCCGCGGCGTGCGCCTGTTGCAAAGCGTTAAAGGCCGCCACCGCTCCACCGGTCATACCGACCGCCACCGAAGCCAATCTTTTTATCATCTTAGCCTGCTTTTCTTTCTTGATATTTTTCATCAAACTTTCCAAATATACCAACTGCCTGTCTGCTTCACCCACAAGATACCTTTGCGTTACGCCTTCTTTTAATTGATCAATTGTCATTACACTGGCTTGATCATAATACTGCTGACTGATATTACTAAGCAAATCTTGTACTGCTTCATTTTGCAAACCTAAAACTTTTTTATAATTTTCATCTCGTTTCATCAATTGATCCAGCGGTATATTGTTTACAAAAGCAAAAGCCTCAAATCCGGATATTACCTCGCCCAATTCTTTCAGACGTTCTTCCGGAGAATCACTAAGATATTTTTTCTTTTCTACTTTTTTCATCAATTCTAAATATTTTTTACCAACCGTAACGGATTCGGCTATTCTCTTTTCCCAAACCATTTCTTCTTCTTGCGCATTCGCAAACACTTCGCCTCGACGACCAAACCATTTGGAATACCAATTATACACGCCGTCAGCCGCAGCTCTAGTGCCTATCCCGGTACCCAAACCAGCCATTCCACCGCGAGCGGCCGCATAAGTATATGAGGCACTTTCAGCCATGCCCGGCACACCCAATAAACCCAAACCGGTCAAGACTAAAGAAATACTGGAACGAACATTGATGACTTTGGCTACCTTTTGCCCCGTTTTACTGCTGTCTAATATTTTTTTACATTTACCCCAAAAACTTTCTTCATTTTTATCAACTCCTATTTTTTCTATCAAAGATCCCAAACTCCATTCGCCCATTCTGCGCCAAGCCAAATCTAATTTGCTTTCTTTGGTTTTATAGACTTCAGTCAGCTTGCTTTTGGTATCTCCTAGAGTGTTGTTCAAAGATTCTAACAATTTATCCCCATCTTTTTCTGCTTTTTCTCTTGATTGTTTTTCTAATTCATTTACTTTTTCCAAAGCTACTCTAAAATTATTCTCTGCGATTTTAGCTTTTTCCGAATTAAATAATTTTTTAAAAAAACCAGAAGTCTGTTCTTTTTCTTTGAAGGCTATTGCCAATTCTTTTTTTGCTTCGGATAATTTATTGGCCAATTCTGCCCTTTCAGCTTCTATTTTTTCCGCCCTTTCTTTCTTAGCTTTTAATTTATTTTGTTCTTCAATACTTTTTTTAGGTATTTCTGCCAAGCCTTCTGCCTGTTGTTCTTCCAACAATTCATTTACTAAACTCTCTGTAGTGCCTTCCTCTGCTAGGCCAGTTTTAAACTCATGATCAATTGGCCCTATTTCTGGCC
This sequence comes from uncultured Gammaproteobacteria bacterium, assembly GCA_964516735.1. Lineage (GTDB taxonomy): Bacteria > Patescibacteriota > Patescibacteriia > Magasanikbacterales > GWA2-37-8 > JAHJCN01. The sequence continues at coordinate 22,599 of CAZEYR010000012.1, read as the reverse complement.
TAACGCTCGGCTTATACTCAAAAACAATATTTGGTTGGGCCGCTGGCGCCTCCGGCATATTACGCAATTCCACCACTTGAACAGTAATATTATCGCCGCCAAGTTTTATTTTTCCTTCGGGTGTGATTCCTACTTTCGGCGGCATATTTACTGCCACATCACCGTTGAACTGTAATTTATATGGCTTCGTAGAATTATTGCGCTGATAAGCCAAATCAAAGATAGCTTTTTGTAACTCTGCGCCAGTAAATTTTTCAGATAATTCTACTATTTCCCACTCGCTTACTACATCCCATACCCCATCGGAAGCCAAAATTATTTGGTCGCCATTTTTACCGTCAAACGATATCGTTTCCTGCAAACTCCTATCAGTATCTTTGCCCAGTACACCCAAAACTACATTATTGTACGGATTGGTATAATAATCCTGAGGTTCTATTGCTCCAGCGTCAACCAAATCCGCTGCGTAGTTTTGCATTTTAGTTGTGCCAACGTCCAATTTATCTCCGTGGCGTATTGTCATCGCCTTGCTGTCGCCGGAAGCGTTCAAAAAAACCTTACCATCCGGCTTAACTTCTGCCACAGCCGCGCAAGCATAAATACTCTCATTGATTCCTCTTTCCTTTCTAGCTTGGTCAATTCTCGCCCCCGCCTCACTCATGGCAGTCTTTATATCTTTACC
>CAZEYR010000012.1:0-21817 GCA_964516735.1 uncultured Gammaproteobacteria bacterium | reverse complement strand
CTCGCCCTGACTAAGGGTATCTTTTTGGGGTAAGGTAGCTTTTTTTGGTTTAGCCATAAAATTTAACTTATTTTATCTTTTTTAAAATAGCCGCCGCCTCGGCTTGGTCTATCTCTTTTCTCAACTTGGCTTTGAGCTTGGTTGCTTCCTTATGCAAGCTGTTTATCTGCTTGTTTAAACTATCAAAAACCGCCTTCAATTTTTTATAGCGGGCGATTAACTGTTGGTCGGTCGCTAATTTTTTAGTAGGCATATAAAAAAATTACTTTTCTGTTTGTTCGGCCAACTCCTGTTTTAATTTTAGTATTTCCTCTTCCAAAATTTGCAAAAAATCCGGAATATTTTCCGCAATAAAATTTTCCACCTCACCGTCTTGACCATTTTCCAAAATTTTCAATAGTACCTCTTTTTTATCCGGGCTTAATTTTTCGCCAATTCTCAAAAACAATCGTTGATTAACGACCTCCACCATTTTATCCAAAAGCACCGCTTTTTTCTCATCCGGCAAATAATCCAAATTAAGCAAGGTTAAAATATGTTCTTGTATAAATTTTTCGTCCATACAATTACGGTTAAAAATTATTTCCAGCGCACAACTAATGCTAAGTATAACACTATGAGCGCTAAATTAATAATAACAAAAATTCGCTGTTTTCGCCAATTTATTCCTTCTTTGGATAAATTGAACCGCACCAATAGCCATAATATATACCAAATCCAAGTCAGTAATACTCCGCTGACCAGAAATCCTAATGGTAAAAACAAGACCCCCCAGCCCAATTCTAACATGATCAAAAAATATACTGCAGTCCACAATATAAACCTCTTATTGTAAGAAATCCCATACTCCCACCACCACCAAGCGGAAATCGCCGTCACTACCAACGCCGCCAAAACCAGCCACACCCACGAACTAACATTATAAAATAATTGGAAAGCTGCGGTAGCATAAACACCGCTCAAAATCCCAACCACCCCAAATAAATTTAAAAACAACAACCACCGTCGATGCGGTTTGGGTAGAAATGGCAACTTACTCTCTATTGGCGGCAACAGCCAAAAACTGCCGGCCGATAAAATAACAGAGGTAATGGCCAGCGCTATCCAAGAAATATTCCATTCGATAAAAATCAGCAACAAGGTAATCCCTACCGAAAAAACCACCAATGACAAAAAATGGCGCAACCGACTGATCTCTTTGGGATAATAGACCAATCTCGTAAACAAACCCCAAAGTCCGGCCCGAAGTATAAACCAAATTCCCAACAGCCACCAAGCCCCCACCCGTGCCAACAGCCACAACATCACAACTCCAAACAGGCCATCTAAAATTGCTGCAAACTTAGGATGAAAAGAGATGTCGCGCCGCATAATTATTTTTTATTTAAACTTTTAATATAATTGGGAATTTCCAATTGCTGTTTGTTTTCCAGCCATGCCCACCATTCAGCTCCCCACAAATAAGCACGCGGCCAGCCTAATTTTTTAGTAAAATTAACATTTTTTTCTAGTTGATCCAAACTCATGGATTTATACTGCTCAGCGAGATCTACAGTTTTTAGATCCATGTTCGGAATCCACGGCTCAGCTTGTAGCTCAGAAACAAACGCCTGCTCCACCGACCGACAATTCAACCATAATTTTATTCTATAAAAGACGGTCGGAATTAAATCATAGTGTAAATAACCAAAATTTTTATCCCAAACCACGCGATACAACGTAGTGCCAAACAAATCAGCAGCCCGAGCAGTTTTAAACCAAGTAGACAATTCACCGCTATCGCTAGTTAAAATTTTATGTTGAGGATCAATTTTTTTTACCAAAGCAATTTCTGCTTGCAAATCTTCTTTGGAAAAAGCGTGGCATTTTTCGCCAAACAATAAAAACGGTTCGTTTTCTACTTGCCAAATTTCCAAAGCCGGGTGATTTTTATAACGCTCCACTACTTGTGCCACAAAATTATGCAAAACCGCCTGATATTCTTCTTCTGACAAATCCTTGGCCCAATCCGGGACATGGCACTCTGGCCAGCGCGGAGTTTTTTGTCCTACCGCCAACATAATTTTCGCCCCATTTCGAGCAGCTTCATCCATCATCCAATCCAGATCCGTATAATCTATTCGCCCGTTTTTTTCCTCCATCCAATCCCATTGAGCAGACAAACGAACATATTTAAAACCATATATCGCAAACAAATCTTCGTAAGTTTTTTGAGCGTCCACTCCTAAATAACGAGCGTATAGCGGATTGTAGCTCGCCCCAAAAGCGGTTTCAAATTTTTTACGACCGGATATAAAAATTATTATACTCAAAAAAATTATCACCAAGACAACACCAAACAGAATTTTTTTAAACATAATTAAATCAATAAAAACAAGCCGACAGCGATGATGATCACGGCAATTATCTCTTGCCAAATTTCTCCGCGAGAATAATCCTCTTTAAATAATTTTGGGAAAAATTTAGACATGACCGCCACCAAAATCACCAAAAAACCATAGCGCACGCTTTCCAAAGAATTAACAATTGACACACTACCCAAAGAAATGGCATATTGCACCAGCAAAATGGCCCCGAAAGCTAAAACTAAATTAAACAAAACCAAAAAACTTTTTTTCTTCGGTGAGGGGTTGGTTTTTTTAACAAAAATATTTTTACGCACTGCTGGCAAAAAAAGCATCAACAAACCACACACCCCAATAATTGTTCGGCTCAAGACCAGTCCGCTATAAAAACCCAAATCACCATAGATATATTTAGAAGCCGTGTGCGAAGCCGCAAAAGCCGCCCCGGATAAAATACCCCACCACATCCCTCGATGCCAGCCATGATGATCGTGGCTATTTTCAAAAGAAATTATTAAACATCCTAAAACTAATAAACCAACGGCTAACAACTGATGATTATCCAAAACTTCTGATAAAAATAAACTGCTAAAAATTACCGTAAAAATTGGCACAATCGCTCCAAGCAGCGGACCGATATGGCTGATTTCACTTTCTGTAATTCCTTTAAACAAAAAAATCAAACCGATCCAAAACCCCACCCCGGAGATTATCACCGCTCCCCACGCCCCGGCCGAAGCCGGCCAAACCAAATCAAAAAATAATAAAATAACCAGAGGCAACAAGACAATGCTATTATAAAAAGTAAGAATCGTTGAAGAAGCGACTTGTTTAGATAAGATAAACTTATCCAAAATACTAACCCCAGCTAAAAGGGTGAAGCCAATAATAGCTAGCAAGATATACATAAAAAACCGATTGATTATTTTTTAAGCTTTTTCTCGGCGTTAGTCACTGTATTGCTTAAAAGCAAAGCTACAGTAATCGGCCCGACACCACCCGGAGTCGGAGTCACATAAGAAGCCTTTTTTTCCACTTCAGACAAATTTACATCGCCATAAGACTTTCCACCTACAAAAGAAAAACCCGCATCAATCACTACTGCGCCTTTTTTTACCATATCTCCGCGTATCAAATCTTTTTTGCCAACACAACTTACAACTATATCGGCCGCCAAACATTTTTCTGGAATATCTTTTGTTTTGCTGTTGCAGGTGGTAATACTAGATCCTTCATGCTCCAAAAGCATTGACAACGGTTTGCCGACCAAAGTCCCCATGCCGACAATCGTAATATTTTTACCAACCAAATCAATTTGTAATTCACGTAGAATAGTCAAAATCGCCCCCGGTGTTGGTGGTTCAATCTGATTAGTGCCCATCATAATTTTACCCATGCTAAATTCACTCATAAAATCCACGTCCACCGCCTCAGTAATCATATTTAATACTTCTCGTTTATACAAATTTTCTGGCAAAGGCAGCTGGATAATTAAACCGGATAATTTCTTATCTTTTTGTATTTTTTGCAATTTTTTAATTAAATCTTTTTCTTTAATATCAACGGGCAAATGGTATAAAACAAAATCCACCCCCACCATTTTGGCGATTTTTTCTTTTTGTCGGACATAAACTCCGGAAGCCGGATCGTCGCCAACTAAAACCACCGCCAACCGAGGTTGAGCGCTTTTTTCTCGTAGCTTAACCACTCGTTCAGCTGTGGCTCGATTAATTTTTTCGGCAATCAAAGGCCCGTTGATTAAGGTCATATTATAAGGCTTATTGTAGCATAAAAACCAAAGAAAGGCTAGAATCTCCTTCCTACTTCAATAAGTTTTCTAATTTTTGCCTAATTTCAGCCAAAAAAGGCCGTTCACCTCTTGACAAAATACTTAAAATGTGCTATAGTTTGATGTTTAATTAAAGAAACTAAAACTTATGCGAATCGCCATGATTGGACAAAAAGGTGTACCGGCCTTGTATGGTGGCGTTGAACGCCATGTAGAAGACCTGTCCAAAGAACTCGTCAACCAAGGACACGAGGTTTTGGCGTATGCGCGTAAGTGGTATACTGCGAAAAATATAAAAAATTATTCTGGTATCAAAATTATTCATACCCCTTCCATTCATTCTAAACATTTAGATACCATCACTCACACTTTCACTGCCACTTTAGATGCCATCAAAAGAAAAGTGGACGTTATCCACTATCATGGAGTCGGCCCGTCTCTTTTGAGCTGGTTGCCGAGAGTTTTATCTCCAAACATTAAAGTGGTTGCCACCTTTCATTGTATTGATCGCTACCACCAAAAATGGAACGGATTAGCTCGTTTAGCTTTAGGAATTGGCGAATGGACTTCTTGTATTTTTCCGCATGAAACTATCTCTGTTTCTAAAACCATTCAGAATTATTGTTTTAATGAATTCCAAAAAAATACCACTTATATCCCCAATGGTTCTCAATTTAAAAATCCTTCTTCTTCTGCCGATTTGCTTTATCCTTGGAAATTACAATCCGGAAAATATTTTTTGATGGTATCTCGCTTGGTGAAACATAAAGGCGCCCATTATTTAATTGACGCTTGGCAAATGGCCCGCCAACAATATCCAGAATTATTTAAAGACCATAAATTAGTGATTGTCGGCGGATCTTCTTTTACCGATGAATATGTCGCTGAATTAAAAAAAATGACAGATTTAGACAAATCAATTATCTTTACCGACTGGCAAAATGGGCAAACTTTGCAAGAACTTTATGCTAACTGTAAGATGATGATTCACCCGTCAGAAAACGAAGGAATGTCTTTATCCGTCTTGGAAGCCATGTCTCACCGTAAGGCAATATTGGTTTCTGATTTGCCGGAACAATTAGAATTAATCGTCGATAAAAGATTTATTTTCCCTAATGCCAATGTTTATAAATTGGCAGAAAAAATAGTGGAAATTTTACAACACCCAGAATGGCTTGCTGAAGCTGGAGAAAAAAATAAACAAACAGTTAATAAAAATTTTAATTGGCCAGATATTGCCCTACACACTTCTGAATTATATCAATCAAAAAAAACTGTTCGAGTCTTTAAGACTCATCAGGCTTAAAAATAAACCCCGCGAGAGAGCGGGGTTTTTGTTAACCTTATTAGCGACGAACTTCTTGATAAATTGCTTCCAACCCTTTGGCATATTTATCCAAAGAATGATTGTCTCTGATTAATTCTCGACCATTTTTAATCATCAAATCCGCCTCCAATGGCGTCAGCTGCATAGCTTCTTTGATCCCGTCTACCAACGCCTGTGGATCATCTGGCCGCACCAAAAATCCGGTATGATCGTTTATGATTAATTCGTTGTTTCCGCCTCGATCCGAGGCTATCACCAATCGGCCACCGGCCAAAGCTTCCAAAATAGTAATGGAACAATTCTCATAAAACAATGACGGCACCACCACTACTCGCGCTTCTTCTAATAATTTCCTTTTGCTTTCTCCGTGCACCCATTTAATCCTCCTCACATTAGTCAAACTGCGCTGTTTAATCATTGTTTCCACCCATTTATCTTCCGGACCATTGCCGGCAATTACCGCTTCATACTCACGCAAATGAGCCAACGCTCGTAAAAATATTTTTATTCCTTTTTCGGTATGTACTCGACCAATATAGACCACCTTATTCCCCAAAGGAGAAGTTTTTTCCGGTATTGTAAATGGATTTCTTAACAATCGCATTTTCTTGGCTGCAAACCCCCAGCTAACCATTTTATCCATCATGAATTGGCTCGGACAAATAAAAATATCTATCAAATCCCAAATCCTTTTTAAATGATAAAAATAAGACTCGGCCGCGCCGGCCAAACTAGCCACCCGCGAACGATTGATACAACTATGTATAACGCAATTATAATATTTGTGACGGAAACATTTTTCGCACAAAGCATCATCCGTGCCCCGCACCATTCGATGATTCGGACACATCGGCTGCACATCATGCACTGTCATTACAATCGGTACATGATGTTTTTTTAAAGTAATAAAAGTAGTAGCCGACAGGTGATGATACACATTATGCAAATGGGCCACCTCTGGATCGGTTTCTAAAATCAAAGCGGTTAATTTACGATCAATCTCTTTGGAACAAAATAAATGTTTAAAAACTTTAGCCGCCGTCCACCAATCTTGCTTTTGCGACAAATCTGGCAATTCCGGGCCAAAATAACCGGAAAATTCGGACGGCAAATTTTCTTTTTTTTGCATGGAAAATTCGGACACTTCATGGCCGCGCTGGCGCAAAGCTTCAATCGTATCAAAAAATACGGTCTCCGCCCCGCCTCGATGAAAGAAAAACTTGTTAGCTTGAAGAACGCGCATTATTTTTCAGCTAAGGTTATTAAATTTCTATTTTGTTTATCGTAATTATTTTTTAACACCTTAAACCCCGCCTCTGACAATAAATTTTTTAATTCTTCCGGTTCAAAATGATGATAGTATATTTCCGCTTGGGGCTGGCCTTCCGCATCTTTCCATGTGACCATAAAATCATTGGGCGCGAATTGATTCATGGTTTTATTCTTTTGCGTCCATTCACTTTTTAAATTCCAATTAGCCAAAACTATTTTTCCGCCAGTTTTCATTTCTTTATAAACTTTTTTCAATAAAGCCAAGCGGTGTTTATAATCCGGCAAATGATGAAAGGAAGCAATCATAAATACCACGTCAAAAATCTCTTCAGGAAAATCTTTTTCCTTTTTATCAGTGACAAAAAATTCTACCCAACCCTGTTTAATTTCATCGGCAAAATTCTTTTCCGCCTCGGCGATCAAACCGGCGCTTTGATCGACACCATAATACTTGACTTTTTTGTCTTTAAAGAGCATAATAATTCGTCCACTACCACAGCCCCAATCCAAAATATGGTGGCCATCGTGGATCAAATCGGAAAATTCAGACAACTCATCCCACAAGCGATGACGGGTGTTGGAAAAATGCTGAGCGATCAGATTGTAGGCCTCTCGAGTTTTCTGTATAATATCGTGCATATGAATATCGCGGAAAAAATTATTTTGGAAGCGGTGAAAAAAAAGCCACACACTCCCGATGAGCTTAATGAACTCAAACGGAAAATTTTGCGTACCTCCAGAAAGAAAACTATACCCAACACATCCCTTCTGTTAAAATCATACCATAAATTGGTAAAAATGAACAAGATTGAAGTGAATGAAACTTTGGAAAAACTCTTTGTGAAACGCGCTGTCCGCACTTTGTCCGGGGTATCAATTGTGACTGTTCTAACCGAACCTTTCCCCTGCCCCGGTCAATGTATTTATTGCCCAAACGAAACCACCATGCCTAAAAGCTATATTTCTGACGAGCCAGCCGCCGCCCGGGCATTGCTTTTAAAATTTGATCCATACCAACAAGTAAAACGCCGCTTGGAAGCTCTGCACAAAAACGGCCACCCGACTGACAAAGTGGAATTGATTGTTAAAGGCGGTACTTGGAACGCTTACCCGATAAATTATCAGTATTGGTTTATATTGCGCTGTTTTGAAGCTAGCAACAACCAACGCTCTCGCTTGACTACCAAAAGCACTTTGGAAAAAATTAAAAAAACTTTGCGCCAAGCCCAAATTAAAAATGAAAAAGCCCAACATCGCATTATCGGCTTAACTTTAGAAACACGCCCTGATCATATCACCGAAAAAAATATTTTAATTATGCGCGAATTAGGTTGTACGAGAATTGAAATGGGTGTGCAGACGATTGATAAAAAAATATTAAAGCTAATTAAACGCGGACATGATGTCCAAGCGGTAATTACGGCTACCGAACTTTTAAAAAAATATGGTTATAAAGTGGATTATCATTTGATGCCACAATTGCCCGGAACCACCCCAAAAAAAGATTTGGCCATGATGAAAGAAATTTTTATCAACCCGAATTATCGCCCGGATATGATTAAAATCTATCCATGCACTGTAATTAAAAATTCTGAATTATATAATTGGCTACACGCCGGGAAATACCAACCCTACTCCGATAAAAAATTAATTGAGGTGCTCAAAACTTTCAAAACTACACTTCCTAGATATGTTCGCCTTTCTCGCTTGATTCGTGATATCCCAGCTCATCATATTGAAGCTGGTAACAAAATGACCAACTTGCGCCAAGTCGTACAAAATGAAATGGCAAAAGATGACACACACTGCCAATGTTTACGTTGTCGGGAAATCGGCCATCAAAAAATCGATGAAACCAAGCCGAAAGACTGGACACCAAAAATATTTATAGATAAATATGAAGCCAGCGGCGGTACCGAATATTTTTTAAGTTTTGAAGATAAAAAACGTCGCGTGGTTTATGCTTTTTGTCGTTTGCGTCTAGATAAAAATGGGGCTTACCCAGCTTTTATCCGGGAACTGCACACTTATGGACAAATGCTTTCGATTGGTGCCAAAAAAGAGAAAGCCAGCCAGCACAAAGGAATGGGCATACAATTGGTGGAACAAGCGGAAAAAATCTGTCGCCAAAAACATACTGGCAAATTGGCAGTGATTTCCGGAGTGGGGGTCCGGGGATACTACCGCAAACTGGGCTTTAAACTGGAAAAAACTTATATGGTAAAAACCGACCTTTAACAGTGTCGGTTTTTATGTTGCCCCCAATGCTACGCTATGCTATGATATTTTAAGTTAAAATATGGAGGCTTTAAATAACCTATTTTATCTATGTATACCCATAATTTAAAAGATTTTGATTCAAAAATTTTAGAAAGCATCAAAAAAGAACAACAACGCCAAGAAGAAGGTTTGGAAATGATTCCGTCGGAAAATTTTGTCTCTCCGGCGGTATTGGAAGCTTTAGGTTCAGTTTTGACCAATAAATATTCCGAGGGTTATCCGGGCAAACGCTATTATGGCGGCTGCCAATTTGTGGACGAAGTGGAAACTTTGGCTATTGAACGCGCTAAACAACTTTTTGGCGCTGAGCACGTAAACGTCCAACCTCTTTCCGGCGCTCCAGCTAACATTGCAGTTTATTTTGCTCTACTCAAACCGGGCGATACTGTGTTAGGTATGGATTTATCTCACGGTGGTCATTTAACTCACGGGCATCCGGTTACTTACATGGCCAAAATTTTTAATTTCATCCGATATAAAACCAATGCTGAAGGTAAAATTGATTTAGAAAACTTACGTGCCATGGCACTGGAGCACAAACCTAAAATAATTTTGGTGGGTTATTCGGCTTACTCCCGCGAAATTGAATACGAAAAAATCCAAGAGATTGCCAACGAAGTCGGTGCTATCACTATGGCCGATATCGCCCACATCGCCGGTTTGATTGCCGGTGGTGAAATGAAAAACCCGGTGCCGATTTTTGATATTGTCACCACTACCACCCACAAAACTTTGCGTGGACCGCGCGGTGGCATGATCATGTGTAAACAAAAATTTGCCAAAGATATTGATAAATCGGTTTTCCCCGGCCTACAGGGCGGCCCGCACGAAAACAACATCGCCGCCAAAGCGGTGGCTTTCAAAGAAGCCTTGGAGCCGGCTTTTAAAGAGTATGCCAAGCAAATTAAAAAGAATGCCAAGATTTTGGAAGCAGAATTTTTAGCTCGCGGTTATAAATTATGTTTTGGCGGCACTGATAATCATCTGCTTTTGATTGATGTTACCCCCAAAGGAGCTACCGGCAAAGAAGCGCAAATTGCTTTGGACAAAGCTGGAATTACAGTGAACAAAAATATGATCCCAGATGATCCCCGCTCACCGATGGATCCGTCTGGTATTCGCCTCGGCACACCAGCTTTGACCACTCGCGGTATGAAAGAAGATGAAATGAAAACAATTGCTGGCTGGATTGATGAGGCGATTGTGAATTTTAAAGATGATGCCAAGTTGGAAGAAATTCGTTTACGAGTGGTGGAATTGACAAAAAAATTTCCTTTATACCCAACTTTATAAACTTAAAATATATGATACTGTTTTTTACAAACACGATCATATAACAAAAAAGAGGGGCATTACATTTTTACAACATACCGGAGACTGTCTCGCGACAGTCGAGGTCTGAAGTGCAGCGAGCCCAAGGGCGAGCCGACACTGTTTGTAAAAATGTAATGCCCCTCTTTTGTTTTTACTTAATCTCTCTCACTTCAATCAAGTTCAGATTACCTGCTTGGCCAACTGGTTCGCCGGCCACCACCACAATCCTATCCCCCCTACTGACCATTTTCTCTTTAATCAATTGTTTGGTGGCTTGATCTACCAATTCTTCAATAGTCTTGCATGGTAAAAGTAAAATTGGACGCACTCCCCAGCATAAATTTAATTGTTCGGCCACGCGATCAGATCCGGTAGCCACCACAATTGGCAAATATGGACGCATGCCACTAATCAAGCGGCCAGTATCACCGGTTAAAGAAGCGGCCAAAATTAATTTCGCCCCCACATCTTCCGACAAGACACAGGCCGTTTCAGCCACTGACACATCCACAGTTTGCTTCATTCCAATCTCAAACATAGTCTGTGGCGTATAATAAGCGGTCGGTTCGGTCACATTAATAATCTGGCACATGGTTTTGACGGTTTTTAATGGATATTTACCAGTTGCTGTCTCATTAGACAGCATCAAAGTATCTGCTTGATCAAACACTGCGTTGGCCACATCGCTCACCTCCGCTCGACTTGGACGACGATTGTCCTGCATCGAATCCAACATTTGGGTAGCCACAATCACCGGTTTGCTCATGGCTTTGGCCATGGCAATAATTCTTTTTTGCATCAAAGGTACCTCGGCAGCCGGCATTTCCAACCCCAAATCACCGCGAGCGATCATTACCCCGTCGCATTCTTCCAAAATAGATTGCAAATTTTCCATAGCTTCCCGCAATTCTATCTTTACTATAATTTGCACCGGAAAATCCGATTTAATTTTTAATTCTTTTTCATATTTTCTAATTAAATCTCGTAAAATTTTAACGTCATTGGCCGTATGTACAAAAGACAAAGCCACCGAATGTACTCCCAAACCCAAACCAAACTTAAGATCTTTTTTATCTTTTTCACTTAAGGCCGGAATGCCCAAATTACTCTCCGGCAAATTCACGCCCTTACGCGAACGAACAATACCGCCCTCTACTACCGTACAAAAAACCCGAGAACCTTTAATCGAAGCAATTTTTAACTCCATTCGGCCATCATCAATCAAAAGCTTTTCTCCGGATTTTAAAAATCTTTCTAAACCCGGAAAAATAAACGGAATATCCTCGCCTTTATACTCCGTGATTTCGGTATTTAAAACAACTTTATCTCCATCTTCAAGTTCCAACCCATTATCCGGCATAATGCCCAAACGAATTTTTGGTCCTTGGAGATCTTGAACCACGCTAATTCTTTGACCGGCTTTTTGTTCGGCTAAACGAATATTCTTTAATAAAGCGGCGTGGTCTTCATGAGAACCATGAGAAAAATTTAAACGACAGATATTCAAGCCGGCTTTAATCATCTCCGTCAAAATTTCTACGGATTTACAGGCTGGGCCGATTGTGGCCATTACCTTAGTATTTTTTTGCATAACAAAATATTTTTAATAAAATCATGGCCCAATTATAAACTAAAAAAGGGTTTATTTCAAGATTTGTTTGATCTGCTGTTGCTTGGCCGAATCCAATGGAAGCATTTGTAGAATTTGCTCTAAAGAAGCATTACCCGACCCAACGGTATTCATTTTTTGAGTAGCACTTAAAACCCCATTGATTGTCTCGCCATATTTTTGCCAAAAACTTTGCACATAAGGAGGCAAGAAAATAATCGCCAAAATAATTGGTGCAAGTATGATTAACACCCTTGTCCAGCCAGACAACACAATCCAAAATAATTTATGATTGATTTTTCTATTCTGTTCATAAATAATCTGTGACCATTTCAGATTTTTTTCTAAAAGATCGCGTAAAGCCGACGGGCTAGCATCCTTGGTCGGGGTGTCTAATACTACCGGTTTATCTTCGGCTGTTTCTTTTTTTTCTTCTTTTCCCTCCTCGGTTGTTGAGGCAGGAGCTGTTTTGTGCCTAAACATAAAATATTTATTTTAATTTTTTAGCTTCCCGTTCAAAGGATTTCATATCTTTGAAATCACGATAAACGCTGGCAAACCTAATATAAGCTATTTTATCAAAAACTTTTAAATGTTTCATTACAACTTCTCCCAGCTCTTTGGTACTAATCTCTCTTTTTTTCTTTTTTTGGATATCTCTCTCGATGCTATGTATCAAACTATGAAAATCTTCTTTAGTATGCGCTCGTTTGGTCAACGATCGACGAATTCCACTTTCCAATTTTTCTCGCATATACATTTCGTGGCGGCCGTCAGATTTTACTACCATCAAATCCAGTAGCACCACTTCTTCAATAGTGGAAAAACGATACGAACATTTATCGCACTCCCGACGACGGCGTACTACTAAATTTCCAGCGGTTTCTCTGGTATCTATTACTTTAGTTTCACTATTATTGCAAACTGGACAACGCATAAATTAAGAACCCATTTTCTTTCTAATGAAAGCTGGAATTTCTAGTTCATCATCATTGTTAATTGAAGTAGGTATATTGGCAACTGGCGGAGGTGGCGGAGCCGTTGGAGCTGAGGCCGGCTGAGACATGGACGAACGATTACTGTAAAAAAAGCCGTTGGATTGAGGTTGGCTCATTGGCTGTTGCCCCATCGCTTTGGAAGCCATCACATTAGTTTGAGTGTATTGTTTAAATTCTTTTTCTCTCTCTTCTTCTTCGCGCTGAACTTTTCTAGCAAACGGGCTAGCAGAAAATTTATTAGCAGAAAAAACTTGTTGAGGATTGCTTTCTTCCTCTAAAGCCACTTTGATACGACGATCGTCAAAACCGGTCGCAATCACTGTCACTTTCACAGTATCACCCAGGGATTCATCAATAATAGCACCAAAAATTACTTTCACATCTTCCGAAGCTGAACCGGTGATAATTTTAGCCGCCTCTTCCACCTCACTCATCGCCAAATTAGCACCGCCGCTCACTGTGAACAAAATTCCCCGTGCACCGTCAATAGAAATTTCCAAAAGCGGACTAGAAATAGCCATTTTGGCGGCTTCTACTGCACGATTCTCACCAGTACCAACACCGATACCCATCAAAGCCGAGCCGGTGTCCTTCATAATAGTCTTTACATCAGCGAAATCTACGTTAATCACGCCGTGCATGGTAATAATTTCCGAAATTCCCTGCACACCCTGACGTAAAACATCATCGGCAGTCTTAAAAGCATCTAAAAAAGAAGTTTTTTTATCTATTACCTGTTTAATGCGATCGTTGGGTATAGTAATAATCGTATCCACATTGCGAGCCAATTTTTCCCAAGCCCCCTCGGCAATTTCTGAACGTTTTGGACCTTCAAAAGAAAAAGGTTTGGTCACCACTGCCACTGTTAAAGCACCACATTCTTTGGCCACTTCGGCAATCACCGGACCCGCTCCGGAACCAGTACCGCCACCCAGACCACAAGTGATAAACACCATGTCTGCTTCTTTCAAAACATCACGAATTTCATTTTGGGCCTCTTCCGCCGCCTTACGACCAACTTCTGGATCCATTCCAGCCCCCAAACCACGAGTGACGGTTTTGCCAATATGCAATTTTTGAGGGGCTAAATTATGATGTAGAGCTTGTACATCAGTGTTCATTGCCACAAAATCTACTCCGCGAATTTTTGCGGCCATCATCCGATTAACGGCCGACCCTCCTGACCCCCCAACTCCTACCACTTTAATTTTGGCAAATGTTTCCATGTCTGGTTTTACTTGAGGCATAAGATTACTCAGATTAGTCAATAAAAACAATGAACAAAAAATGTATTCGCTATTTTTAAATCAAAATAGCGAAGACTGTCTCCGCTATTATTCTATAATTTTGACGCTGGAATGTCAACAAAAACCCGTTATGCTAAGGAATTAAGCCTTCAATCCCCTTTTTTAACTTTCCCCATAAACTACCCGCCCCTTTAATACTTACATTTAACGGATTAGGACGCGGTGTATGATAAATATTTTTACTACCCCATTTTACCAAACCGATCGCCGTGCTAAAGCCTAAATCATTTACTTTTTCAGTAACGCTCATGATATCCATGGCGAAACCCAAAACTGTTGGTAAGCGTAAAACTCGTTTGGTTAAATCCACCAAACCAGCTAATTTAGCCCCTGAACCAGTCATTACCGCCCCGGCTGGCAACAAACCACTACGCTGAATCATTTTTAATTCCTGATCTACTTTATACAAAATTTCTTCCATTCTAGCCTCAATAATCTCACTTAAAAATTTCTTTTTTATCACTTCATGACTAGGCGCGCCATAATCATACAGATCGATTTCATCTTTTTTAGACACCCCTTCTGTCCAACAATCGCCAAACTCGATCTTAATTTTTTCAGCGATATCAATTGTAGTACGCAAACCCAAAGCAATATCACTAGTAACATGAGCCGAGCCGATCGGTAAAATAGCCGAATGAATTAAATAGCCATCTTCAAATACCGCCAAACTAGTAGTAGCGCCGCCCAAATTAATCACCACTGTCCCCACTTCTTTTTGTCGAGCAGTCAAAACTGCCTCCGAGGTAGCCAAAATTGACAATACCACATCTTCAATATCTAGACCGCTACGATAAACCGATCTAGTTAAATTCTTTATTTGTGAAGATAAACCTAAAATAATCTGTGCGTCCACTTCTACTCGTATGCCTGTCATCCCGACCGGATCTTTAATGCCCATTTGCCCGTCCACATTAAAATTGCGAGGCAACACGTGCAACACCTCATAATTTAATGGAGTAGAAATTGATCTGGCCGCTTCGATTGCCCTTATCACATCTTCCTTGGCAATTTCATTATCCGCCTTAGATACTGCCACTACTCCTTTGCTCATTTGAGAAATGATATGCAGTCCGGACACTCCCAGCCAAACTTTTTCAATCGGGACCCCGATCGCCCGCTCTGTTTTTTCTAAACATGCCGAAACAGAAGATACTACGTCTTCAATATTATTAATCATGCCTTTGTGCATCCCTTCGGCTACAGCTTCAGCGACGCCCAAAATCTGCAAATCAACATCGCCTGCCTCATTATGGGCCACAAATTGTCCGACCGCCATTCTAACCGCGGTTGAACCAATATCTAACCCAGCAATTAAACTCGATTGTCCGCGTTTGGCAATCATAAATACCAAAAAATATTAAACAGGCTAAATTATACACTATTTTAATAAATTTAAAAAGTGTGGCAAAAAGATAATCACTCCGATAATAGCGGACCCCGCCGCACTAATTAAAACAGCGGCGGCCATTAAATCCTTAATAGCATGCACATAATGATGCAATCTTGGTTTGAGTAAATCGGTAAAATATTCCATGGCGGTATTCATCAATTCCATGGTTAAAACCCAACCAATCATTAAAATGACCAGGATTATTTCCCAAGTTTTAAGTGGAAAATAAGCCGCGGCGATTAAAACCAACAGACTAAATAACACTTGAATACGAAAATTACCCTCAGTCTTGAAAGCATGCCATACCCCATGGCTAGCATCCTTAAAACTTTTCGCCAATCTTACAAACAACATAAATTATTTTAAATTTTCTACAATTTTTTCCTGAATAGCAAACATTTTTCTAGCTTCACCTTCTTTAATATGATCATAGCCAACCAAATGCAACATGCCGTGGACCAACATTCTAGTAAATTCTTCTTTGACTGTTACTTTAAATTCTTTTGCTTGCTTTTTAATTTTTTGATAAGAAATAAAAATCTGTCCTAAATTATTATCTTTTACCCCATCGCTTTCTTGCCAAGCAAAAGATAATACATCTGTGACAGCGTCTTTATCACGATAATTTTTATTTAATTCTTTAATCTTTTTATTGCTGATGATATTTATTTCCACCTCCCCACGTACTTTTCTTTCGTAAGCCGCTACCTCTTCAACTATTTTTTCTACTATTTTATATTTAAACGGACAACTAGCCGGACAACTATAATTTATATTTATCATATGCCTAATCTAAAACTTCTAGCCATCATTTTTATTACCGCCCGATAATTTATAACACTAGAATCAGATGGATGATACACCAAAACAATCACTTTTTGTCCATCGGAAAAATAATAAGTCAGATAATCTGAACGACGCTGTCCGTTTTGTTCGAACACACCGGAAAAAGCCAACAAATCTGCATACTGTTCTCCGGATGCATTTTTGCCAAACCACTCGGCAAACGTTTGACCGGCCTCCAGATCAAACACTCGTACTTCAATATTTTCTCCGGTCAAAGTGCTAAACAACACATCACGATATTCTGAATCTACATTACCCACTGCCCAATTTTTTGGATAGTATAGTTTATAGCCAAAAATTGGATTTGTATATTCTGTCACCAAACCGGAATCAATAATTTTTTCCGGTTCTTTGCCGGCTGGATTATACAGATTATACATCTCATGGCCGTCAGAATAACCATCGCTGTCGGCATCTGGCACGGCCGGATCAGTGCCAAGATCCTCTTCCAGCATATCAGTCAAATCGTCACCGTCTAAATCAACCGAATCCGCCAATAATTTTGAAGGGAAATTTATCAATACCTCGATATTTGCCGCCAAAGTAGAAGTCGATTCGTTGATGGGGGTCGTAATTGGTTCAGTCACAACTTGTTGGACGATTGGTTCGGTGGTAGTTGATACTTCCGCCACATTAGTCACTGGGGTTTTTACACTAATTGTAGAAGTGGCCGATCTAGATTGCCACCAATAATAAATCCCGGCCGAAACTAAAAATAAAGAAAATAAAAATATCGCGCCCCAAACCAAAAATTTCGGCCGCGTAAATAAATTAGCCGGGTGCATTGGTTGAGCTCCTCCAGCCGCCGTCGCCTTATCCAACAAAACCTTTTCTGCCGGCTTAATAGTATTTTTATTTAAAACCACTTCTTTTTCTACATTTCTAAACTTAATAATCGGATTAGCCCCGGCATAAAATTCCGCTGGAATTGTCTTCACATTTTGATCGTTAATTAAGGTGACGCTAGATTGTTCTTTATTTTTTCCAAACATGATTTTATTTATTAGTGGTTGTAGTAGTTGTCGTGGTGTTGGCAACGGTCGTTGTGGCGAGATCAGTCGGTAAAATATTTAATTTGCCTGGACCAAGCGGGCTATAACCATTGCGGACTTCTTTGCCATCTACATAACCATCGCCGTCAGTATCCGGATTAAGCGGATTGGTTTTAAAAATTATTACTTCTTCTCCATCATTCAACCCATCACTATCTGTGTCAGCTAAATTTTGATTAGTGCCTAACTCCTTTTCTCTTATATCGTCCAAGCCATCTTTATCGGTGTCGATCGGCTCACCCAACAATATTTTATCATTATTCATTTCGGCCGAGATGTTGGTATTGTCGGAAGTGGTGGCATTTTCTATGATATTATTTTGTACTTGGGTGGATGTTTCCTTAACTTCATCTGTTTGCACTTGGGTAGTATTATCCGTAATGCCGGTTGGTTTATTTTTTATAAAATTATTATACGCCCACCAACCGCCATAACCCATCCCTGCTAAAATTACTCCAAACACCACAAATAAAATAATTTTACCCAAAACCGGTTCACGCATAGTGTAGGCCGCGGGAAGAGAGCTACTAGGCGCAGTAGGAGCAACGGGAGGAATAGAAGCCGGTGAAGGCAAACTTGGTTTAACCGCTACGGGGGCCGAAGTCGAGGTGGCTGATGGTTCAGGCGAGGTAGATATTTTCTTTTTTAACAAACCCACATCCAAAGCATTTGGTGGTTGGGGGGCAGAATTAACATCTGGAGCATCCACTCCCGCAAACATATCCACCGGCTCCGTTGGTAAATTGGCTGGTGGCGCGACTTGATTATTTGTTTGATCATCAAACATACTATGGTAATTAATTTTTATTTATTTTTTTAATGGATCAGTTTTTCTGGCCACCTCTTTGCCGTCTGGCACCCCATCTCCGTCAGTATCCAATTTTAAGGGATCTGTCTTAAAAATATTTATTTCCGCCCCATCATTTAAACCATCTTTATCGGTATCCGCACTGTCAACTTTTGTTCCTATTTTTTTTTCTTGATCATCAGCCAAGCTATCAAAATCTTTATCTTGAACATAGATGTCTTGCACCGCTTTATTCCAGCCTGTTTCTTGGGCGATGATTTCTTTTTCTATCTTTTCTACTTCACTGTATTTAATAGATGACGAATTACTACTCGAAAAATATTTTAATACTAAAATAAATCCACCGCCTAACAAAAACACGATTAACAATATTCCACCTAGTATTATAGCAAGTTTTTTGGTAGACATACAAATTTATCTATAATTAAAATCTCGCGGATCAGTCACTATCTTGCCATCGGATAACACGGTAATAGAATTATCATCAATATTTAGCTCTTTAACTTTACTAATTCTATTTTCCACCGCGCCAACCCCCGGAAAATCCGCTCGCCTAATATTAAATACATGCCAATACTCAGCCCCCTCATAATCTGAGGTTTTGACTCGGTTAAAATCAAAAACTTGATCTGGTTTGTCATAGTAACCGCTAGTGGAATCGCTGTATACTTTAGGCAGATAAACCGAAACTTTTAAATTAGTATTGGCATTTTGTATGGGGCCAGCTACCGATTTTATATAAAAAGGATAAGTGCCAGTCGCCATATATGGCCATTGGGAAGTATCGTTGGCCGATAAACAGTCAAAATTGGTGTCTACTCCGACATAACTGTTGGCATTATTTTTATTTGAAGTATCAATGGTATAAGTGATTAGATGTGTAAACAAATTATCATTGGCTGGATATTGATGGTACCAAACACCTATTTTCTTGCCCTGTCCATCTTCTAATTTGCTCGAGTATCCAGATGGGTTGCCACAAAAATAAGCATTGTCATACATCGACACCGTCGCGATACTTGGCACAAAGAAGCCAGAAACAAACGATGCTTCATTGCCGGCCCCCGTCCAACTCACCACAACCCGGATATCGTTTGGACGATTTTGAAGTTGTGCCGAATGATTACTGGAAAATATAGTTGGCGACAATATCAAATCATACTGCCAAGGGTTTGGATCCAAACTGACTGCTAGAGAATGCTCTACATTATGTCCATTGTCGTTGTCGGTAAGATGCAATCGATAAGCAGGATCGCTGTTAGAACAGGCTGGATTGGCGGAAACCTTCTCTACGGAATACTGTTTCTTAGCTCCTTCCTGTCCACCCACAAATTCACCGGCCACGAAAGAATTATTAATAAATAATTTAATATTTTTAGTACCATAGTCTTCCGATATGTTGACATACTCTCCCCGATAACCGCCACCAGCATTTAATACGTCTAATAAATTTCCGACTATCTTAACTCCATTTTTATCATCAAAACCGCAGATAACGCAATCTGGCAAAAAGGCAGTACAATCACTAGTGCAAGATCTTTCTCCTTTATAATAAGTATTGAGATTGCTGTCAGAAGAACAAGTTTTGACCTTGTAACCTTTGCGCACATCATCAAAGCCAACTTCTGTCGCACCACTTTTGGTAAGAGACCAAACATTTAATAATCCATTGATCGTGGTAAAATCGCAAGCTTCTTTGGCACCAGTGGCGGCATTGATAGTATCAATCACGCCATCTCCACAAAAACTAATCGGGTCCCGAGAGATCGTTCGGCAATCATTGGAACAATAAGTACAAGTGCGGTTATAAGCGGGGGTACACGGCACACCATTATTGCCATCACCCAAATCGCACTGTTCATTTAAGCTTGGATCCACCACTCCATTGCCGCAACGAGCCGTTGCGCTATCTGGCTTAACCGCAGTGTCTGGAGCAGCAGAACAAAACCAACCTTTGGCATTTTGATAACGATCAGAAATTTCCGCCGGGGTCAAAACCCGATCATAATAACTAACCTCATCAATTTTTCCGCGGAAACCATTTGTTCCGCCAGAGCCAGCCCCAATCATAAGATTTAAGTTACTTTTCCCTACACTAATATTATTCGTCATGGCTACCTGCTGGCTATTCACATATAATTTACCATTGTTACCGTCATAAACTCCCAAAACATGGATCCAGTTATTGACCCCAGCTACATTGCCAGAAATGGCGGTTTCCACCGAATTAGCACCTTTAGCCGCTCGATAAATAGAAAATTTTATTTGAGTTTTATCCAAATACAGAGCATAACCGCCAGTAGCCCCACCGCTTTTTTGAATAATCACACTGTTAGATTGATTAATTTCTTGAGGATTAATCCAAGCTTCAATCGTAAATTTGTCGGTCATTAATTTATTATTATGGGAGACCTCTAAATAATTCGTACCAGTAAAATTGCCGGCGGTACCAAATTTGCCATTACTAACCATAATTGGGCAATGTCCGGTGCAGTCTAAAGCGTTTAATTTATTATCAGAGGAATCTTGGCCGATCTTGTTGGAATCAAATCGCCAGTTGGCCGCGGCCGGAGTAACCATATTACAAGTATTGCTACAAACTCTTTGTCCGGTTACCCCGCCCACAGTACAAATTTCATTGCCATCACATTCTTCACCATATCTTTCTTGTATCACTCCATCACCACAATAAGGCCCGCGGGTTTTGCAATCCCAATTACAAGAATTTTCTGCCTGCCTAGCATATCTAACTTTATTTTCTATATCTATTATTTTTAAGTTCTCACCATTTTTTTGGCTTATAAAAAACGACGACGGTAATTTATTACAACTAGCAAAACTGCTTTGACAAGTGATTAAATTATCCACTGCACAATTAGTATTAGTCGGGGCTTTATTAAGGCTAAAACTGGCTTTATAATCATAAGTGCAAATATCATTCTGCCCCTTATTGGTGACTGTACAATTGTAACTTTGTTTATACCCCTTAACACAATTCGGTGTAGCACCTAAATTAATCTCACCAAATTTTGAGCCAACTCCTACTAAATTACAAACATATTTTTCACCGCTTAATTTACAAGTACCATCAGTATAGCTCAAGTAGCAATTGGCTAAATCATTGCCCGTCATACCAAAATCCGCACAAGTCGCGCAGGTAGCATTAACCCCGACCACGTTATCCCTTTTTTTAGGATTAGTAATAACTACTTTCATTTTAGCGCCCACTAAAACTTTAGTTTGAGTATAGCAACCACTGCTACAAAGCCGTCCCGGATTATCTATACAAAAATTAGTATCACAATCGCTGACGGTATTACATCTTTTATTTGCATTGTTGGAACAACCTTTATCCGTCGGGCAATCATTATCAGAATAACAAACCGATCCCGTATTGGCACAGGTTCCGATATAATTAGGCGGGGCATAAACTGAAAATAAACTCCTATCTAATCTCCCTTCGTCCCAATCGCACAA
>CAZEYR010000011.1:0-30017 GCA_964516735.1 uncultured Gammaproteobacteria bacterium | reverse complement strand
CCCGCGCCGTTAAATTTCGGCCAAATCCGTTCGTATTTTTTCCAATGTCCCGAGCCACGTAGAACGTTTATCAATTTCGGCCACGGCCCTCCACCCGTTTTTGGCCAACCACTCGAATTTTTTGTCTTTCAACACAAAGTTCGAGCCGACATTTTTGAGAAATGTTCGAATTTCCGACAAATCGCCCGCTTGGGCGATTTTTTGATGTACAGTAAGTTTGTAAATTTTATATGTTTTTTGTATAATATTAGTAGGTTATATTTAACCTCCTATTATGGAGGATAATTTAAAAAATATGAAAAATAAATTTTTCATCTACGCCTCATTAATTTTTGGTTTAGTATTGGGTTTGGGAAGTGGTAATTATGCGTTTGGTCAGGCTAATGCTGGCAACGGAATACATGAACCCGGTACTGGTATAGATAGTCCAGAATTAAAACAGTCTGGTCAAGCCACTAGCACAAATCGGGCAGGCGAAGATCGATAATATTAAAGCACTATTAACTCAAAATCGCGAGCAGCTTCAACAGCTCAGTCAGATACAAACCCAATTAGCGAACCAAGGAGATAATCAAAAAATTCAAGAGCAGATAAACACTCTAGAACAAATTAATACTAGTTTCAAAAATCAGATTAATACCGCAGAGAGAGGGTTTAGTTTACTAGGATGGTTGTTTAGAATATTTAGATAATGTATTTGGGTTCAATGATTTTTCTTTATTTATTTTGTTTATTTTTTTCTTTAGTGTTAGTGACTAAAGGAGCGGATTTAGCGATTAAATTTTCTGTTAAATTAGCAGAAAGTTTTAGGTTGTCCAAATACATTATAGGTTTTTTGATAGTGGCAATTATCTCTGTTTTACCAGAGGCCTTTATTTCGATTAATTCTGCCATAGAAGGCGTGCCAGCTTTTGGTTTAGGTACCCTGTTTGGCTCCAATGTTGCAGATTTAACGTTAGTTTTTGCTTTGGTGGTATTGTCGGCAGGTAGAGATATCAACGTACGAAGTAAAATCATCAAGAATAGATATCTATACGCTCTGGCCATGTTGACGCCGTTATTTTTTGGGTTTAATGGACATTATTCTCGTTTAGAAGGCGTATTGTTGTTGGTTATCGGATTTTTATTTTATTTTTATACCATAAATGGCCACAATAATCAGATAAAAAATAAAATAAATAAATTTAAATTTAGTAATATATTGTGGCTGGTTTGTAGTATGGCACTGCTTTTATTGGGAGCGAACCTAACTGTTAAATATGGTATAGAAACAGCAAGATTGTTAAGAGTGAATCCGCTTTTGATTGGGATGTTTGTGGTGGCGTTGGGAACTACTTTGCCGGAATTAATGTTTTCAGTGCGAGCTATTCAGAAAAAAAACGATGATTTAGCCATGGGTGATATTTTAGGTACAGTTTTAGCCGATGCTACCATCTTAGTAGGGGTTATGGCCGTGATTAAACCTTTTGTGTTTGATCCGGCGATAGTTTATGTCTCCGGTTTTTTTATGTTTTTGTCCACTTTATTACTATTTAGGTTGATAAAAACAGATAAAACTTTAACTCAAGGAGAAGCTCTATTGTTAATAATATTTTATATTATATTCGTAGCGACAGAATTGTTGGTAAATAAATAGTTATTTTTGTTTTAAGTTTTCAATTTCTTTCTTCAATTCAATCATTTTTATCTCACGTCCAGTCATAGCTTTGTTAATTTCTTCAATCTCTTTGATTTTTTCGTTGATAATTTTTTCAGATTTTTTTCTTTCGGTAATATCTATTCCGATGCCGACCAAATACGGTTTATTGTCTATGATCATTCGATTACCGGTCATCAAAAGCCAACGATAGGCCGGACCGCCGCGCAACAATACACGACCTTCTACCGATTCATCTTTTCCTTTCGATAAAACATTCTCTATTTTTTCTTTAATTAGTTCTCTGTCATCTGGGTGAACGACGGAAAGAGCTGTATATCCCGCCATTTTATTTTCTGGTCGACCAACGATTTCATCGCGTTGATAGGCATTCCACCGAACATATTTTCCTTCACTGTCTAGCGTATAAAAAGCCCCCGGGATGCTATTGATAATTGATTTGGTAAATTCTTCTTCTTTCACTTTGGCGGCTTCGGCAGCTTTTTGTTTACCAATTATATCTTCTAAATTTATAATTTTGCTTTCTAGTTCAGATTTTAGATTTAAAATAGCCCAGAATTTTTGTGGCTTATTTCTTTTTTCTTCAGAAAAGCCGCCGGATTTAAGGGAATAACTAATCAAGGCAGCGCCGATAATAGATAAGAATAAACGGATGGCAAGATTGCTTTTTAGCATGGAAAAATAAAAATTTTCTCCACTAAATACTGCGGTGCTGAAAATTGTGGTATCTAAAGCGAGAATGATAAAAATAGTAGTAAAAACTCTAAAAAACAAATTTAAAATTTTTATTTTAGAGAGTAATTCCCAAATTATACCAATGAGCAAAACGTCAACTACGATCGCTGAGATCGACCAAAAATAGTAAGTAACCCGTTTATAATCTAAAATTACCCAATGGCTGGTATCAGCCATTAATCCTAACAAAAAAACCACTGCGATATAGAAAAAAGAAGCGAATAAGATTGTCCACAAAGCGTAACGGCCAGCCTTGGGGCCGTCTAATAAATATAAATAGAGTGTGCAAAACATCAGAGTCGTAAAAAAAGAAAATGAAGAAATTAAAAAGTACCATTGATTGATCGATACTGAAAAACCCATGTCGCTAAGGTTATGAGTAAGGATGGTTAAAATGGCAACGAAGGCATAAAGGGGAATAAGGGTAAACTTTTCTCTCTTTTTGTATAGGTAAGCCGCCAGCAACCAAAATAATATTGTTTGTAAACAAAGTAAAATTATAGGTTGAAACATATAGTTTTTAACTATTTTATTTCTAAAATTTTATAAGTATTTTTGCGGTTGTTGATTGTTATTTCAAGCGCATCGCCGATTTGATGCCCGAGCAACGCCTGACCGATTGGCGAGAGGTGTGAGATGATTCCTTGAGCTGGATCAGTCTGTGATGATCCCAAAATCAAGTAGATTTTTTTGATGCCGTTTATCTCCAAGGTTACTGTGTTGCCAACATCAATCGTGCCATCAGTTTTTGGTTTAATGATTTGGGCTTGATTAATTTGTTGTTCTAATCGTAAAATATTATTGTTAATCCCGCGTAAACGTCCTTTGGCTAATTGATATTCGGCATTTTCTGAAAAGTCTCCCAATTCCGCCAGACGAGACACTTCGGCCATAGCGGTAGGTTGAGCTTTCTTGAGCCGAGCTAATTTATTTTGTAATTCTAAAAGTTTTTCTTTGGTCATCAAAGGATCCGGTTTAATCTGGCTAAATTTTCCCGGTCGTCGGTAGGGGATGCGCATATTTATTTAAAATAGCATAATCGTGGTATAATAGCAAAATCCGCTTTTAGTAATAATTTTAAAATATTAATTTATTTATATTTATTATGAAAAGTAATAATTTATTAAAATTGCTTTTGTCAATCATGATTTGTGAATTGGCTGGAGTGCTAGGTTCAATTTACACCACGCCGTCGGTGGATACTTGGTATGCCGGTCTAATCAAACCGTTATACAATCCGCCCGGTTGGTTGTTTGCTCCGGTTTGGACAATTTTATTTGCATTGATGGGCGTTTCTTTGTTTTTAGTTTGGAAGAGAGGCTGGAAACAGCGTACGGTTAGGATCGCTACGATTATATTTTTTGTTCAATTGATTTTTAATGTGGTTTGGTCAGTATTGTTTTTTGGGTTACATAATCCGGGGGCCGCTTTAGTGGAAATTATATTTTTATGGTTTGCTATATTGACTACTATTTTATCTTTTTCTAAAATTACTAAAGTAGCCGCTTGGCTTTTAGTGCCGTATTTAGCATGGGTGACTTTTGCCAGTTATTTGACTTATTCTTTTTGGCTTTTAAATAAATAATTATTCAAAATTAATTTATTAACATAGAAATATATGCGTGGTTTTAAAGAAAATATAGAAAAAATTACTTTAGACAATGATAACTTTAGAAAGGTTTTATACACCTCAAGCCATAGTCAATTGGTATTGATGGCCTTGCCGCCCAAGGAAGATATTGGCTTAGAAATACATAAAGATAACGACCAGTTTTTTCGTTTTGAAGCCGGTCAGGGCAAAGTAATAATTGACGGAAATGAGTATGAAGTATCTGACGGGGATGCTATAATTGTCCCGGCCGGAGCAGAGCATAATGTGATCAATTTGTCAGAAACAGAAAAATTAAAAATGTACACTATTTATTCTCCAGCCCATCATCGTGATGGAGTAATCCATCCGACCAAAGAAGATGCTCTAAAAGACGAAGAGGATTATGACGGTGTTAATACTGAAAAATAATCCGATTAAAAAATTTATTGCAAATCGGTGATGTCCGTTTCGTATTTTTTAGCGGTAGCCAAGACGTTATCGCCATAAAATCGATATTTTAAATTGATTGATCCGGCAAAATATTTCATAGCCGCTTTCCATTCACCATCTTCAGTGCCGTCTGCCCCGTCTGCTCTAAGTTTGATGGCGGCGGCTAAAAAAGCATCACGAATGTCCCAAGGGTTAGCTGTGCTTTTTCCGGTGAGTGCGATTATTTTATTTTTATAACCCATCCAAGTAGAAGGGATAAATTGAGCTGGTCCCATGGCTCCGCCCCAACCAACTTGTGCGCCGGTTTTATCTTTCATCGGGCATGATACCGGGGTAGTGTCTATATCCAGACCTAGTTCGGTAGTAATCTGTTTAAAAGGTTCTTGATCACGTTCTGGCTTCATAATTACAGTCCAACTTTTTTCTGGCGGGTCGCCGACTCGGTTGCAGGTGCCGACATTTTTACCTAGATTTGATTCTTGAGTTAAAACTGCCAAAATAAAAGCGGGTCGAATGCCGGTTAATTTTGAGGTTAGTTTGGCAATTTCTACCGCTTGGCCAAAAGTGACCTGGCTACCAGTGTTGAATAATTCGTAAATTCTATTTCTTATTTCTACTGCTCTTTTTTGGGTATCTTTGAGGATAGCCTGATAGTTAGCTTCTGTTCCTTTGGTTACGGCCAGTAATTCATTTTGTTCAGTTAGATTATTTTTCAAATCGACTTGCTGGGCAGATCTAATCCGCAGCAAACTGTTAGTATCATCTTTTTTTTCTTCTAAATCATTTTTTTGAAGGGCTAATTTTTTGCGTACAGTCTGATGTTTTTCGCGTAAATTTTTTAAACTGCCAATTAATTCAGAATAATTTTGTAATTCGTTGAAAGCTTGGGTGATACCCTCAGCCCCCAATAGGGAAATAATAATGTTGTTGTCCACACTGTTGATCTGTTTGATGATGATAGCCATTTGTTTTTTAAGGGATTCTTCTTTGGATTGGCTGGTTTTAATTTCTTCTTGTATTTGTCCAATTTGTCCGGTCAATTTATTCAATTGTAAAGTCGTGGATTTTATTTGCAAGTTTAAAGTTTTTTGTTTCGTCTGTAGCTGTTTTATCTTATTTTGCAAGGTATTTTTTTCAGTGGAGGTTTTCGCCAGCTGGCTAGAATACTGAGCAATTTGTTCTTCTATATTTTTTAATTCTTGTTCTAGTTCGGCCTGAGTAGGGGCGGCCAAACAAAAGGGGACGGAAAAGATAAAAAAACTACTTATAAAAATTATGGCAAAAAATGCAGCCTGTCGCGTTAGATTTTTGAGTTTATAAAAAAACATGATTAATAACAAGATTTATATAAGTAAAATAACATATTTTTATTTTACCCACAACTAGAGTTTATAATTTTCGTATTTAATGCTATGATGTTGCTTATTATATTATGAAGACAGGAAAGTTTTTAATATCTTTATTTTTGTTGGGCAGCCTTTGTTTATTGCCCGGTTTTGTTTTTTCTGCTTCGGAAGAAAATGAGCCGGAAATACCTAAAAAAGAGATTTACATCTTGCCTCATGCTGATGATGAAATGTTTATGGCTGGCAGTATCGCCCGGGCGGTTTATGCTAAACAAAAAGTCTATGTGGTGTTGTCGGTAAATGGCGATAATACGATTGCTAGATATAAAATTAATGGCCAATCGCCAGCCGGTAAGAGAATTTATTGTCCCTTGCATAAAAAATATCATAATCCTGAATTGAGTGATTATGATTTTTTAGCAGAAAAAGAGGATCTGGTAGAGGCTAGAGAGCATGAGTTTGTTCGTTCGATGGAAAGACTAGGTGTAAAATTGAATGATATAATTTTTGTGTATAAAGATTGGGGGATTAAAGTTGAAGATGGAAAAATGACCGATGAACAGGCAGAAAAAATTATAACCAAAGCTTATGAATTTTTTGGAGAAGCTAAATACATCACGGTGCACGCTGATTTAAAACACAACGATCATATAAAGTTGTTTACAGCCTTGTCCAATAATAAGGAAATTAAAGACAAAACCTTTTTTGTTGAAGATGAATATCAGGGGAGACTAATAATTTTGAATAAACAAGAATATGCTGTAAAAAAACGGGCTCTAAACTCATATTTTATATGGAATCCGTGGCTGGGGGATTATGCTGTGGGCGCACATTCTGTCTATGATATGCTAATAAAGTGGATGGGTTCGCATTTTGAGCATGAAGTGATTGGATAAAAAAATCGCCTCCAATTGAGGCGATTTTTACTATATTTATCTGATTAAGCTTTGTATTTTTTGCGCAAGTATTTGGTTTTAGTCTTGAGCAATTTACCGGTTTTGGTATTCTTTTTAGTATGAGCTACGCGATTTCTTAAGGCGCTATTCATAATATTAAAAACGATAATGAATTAACTGGCTATCACTATACCACAAAACTTGTAAAAAATCAAATCTGACGTTATACTTAAGTATAATATTTTTCCATGACCAAAGCAATTACACATAGAAAATATAACAGTTTTATAGCTTATTTAAAGGGATGGGCGATTGTAAGTATCATCATGATTCACTTACTCGATTGGTCTAATACCGAGCTAACCAAGGCGGAACAGCTTTGGCGTGAACCCCTAAATTTTGGGGTGATGTTTTTTGTGGCTTTGTCTGGCAGCGTGATTTATGTGGCTTATAATCGTTATGATGATTTTAAAATTTATTTTAAAAAATTATGGTTTCGAGCCGGCGAACTGTTTTTAGTATATTTTGTTTATAATTTGATCAAATTATTGGTTTTTGACTTTCAAAAGGAACCGTTTTATTGGCAATTTTCGGAAAAAGGTACTTTTAATTGGCAAAATATTTTAGGATTACATTCTTTTTCTGTGCCAATTACTATTCTTTTGACAATCGGAGCATTGTTGCTATTCTCTCCGTTTTTATTATGGTTGACCAAAAAGTTAAAATTTTCCAAGCTGGCAGTCTTGTTTTTGATCGGCTTGCTGTTTGTAATCAATTATTCATTTGTTTTACCAAGCAATTGGCTGACCGATTTTTTATATTCTAAAAATTTAGTTTTATTCCCGATTTTGTATTGGGCAATTCCATTTTTAATCGGTTTTTTCTTAGCGATGGTCGGTTTTGAAAAACACAAAGGAAAATGCTTGCTGATTTTTGGAGCCTTAACGATTGGCGCTTACTATTTTTATCACCTGACAGCATGGCAGTTTTCTTATTATATGTATCCATTGCGTCCATACTATGTGTTTGCCGGGTTTACTTTTGCTTATATTTTGATTTTTTTATTTTCTATTTTGGAAAAAATCAAATTACGGGGGGTGGAGTGGTTTCTGCATGCGATAAAATTATTGGGAGATCATACGCTTTTTATTTATGTAGTGCATTGGATAATTATTGATTTGACTATCTGGTGGTATTACCCGAATATTAAAATGATTAAATTTTACGTACCGATTTTTTTAGGGTTGTACCTGATTAAAAATTATCGAGCGATAGTTTACAAGAAGTAATTTGTTTGATATAGTAAATTCATACCATTTTAATCCTATTTAATGATTATGAAAAAACTATTTATTTATTTTTTATCTTTGTTAGCAAGCGGCTTCTTATTAGTCTCTCCGGCTCAGGCTGTGTGTCCGGTTTGTACCGTAGCAGTGGGGGCGGGGGTGGGTTTATCCCGTTGGCTAGGTGTGGATGATGTGATTACCGGACTGTGGATTGGCGGCTTAACTGTGGCATTAATTATCTGGACCATTAATTGGCTGCAAAGAAAAAATATTAATTTTAAAGCTCGTTGGTTGGTGGTAACCGTTGTTTATTATTTGACGATTATTCTCCCTTTGTATTATATTGACATTATTGGCCATCCTTTTAATAAATTGTGGGGCGTGGATAAAATTTTGTTAGGAGCAATAATTGGTAGTGCATTTTTTTATGCTGGAGATGTGCTGTATGCATATTTAAAGAAAAAAAATAATGGCCATGCTCATTTTCCTTTTGAAAAAGTGGTATTGCCCTTAGCGCCATTGGCTACTCTCAGTGCTATTTTTTATTTTATAACCAAATAATTGTATGGAAGAAGGTCCAATCAAAAATTTAACCCAGTTGATAGAAAAATTTGATCAGATGAAAAAACAAGATAAACTAGATTTATCTTCTGATCAAGATTTGTCTATTGCAATCATGAATTTAATTAGTATTGAAGAACATTTCTTTTTTTCTGGCGCCAAAACTGGCAAACCGGAATATTTTGATTTATTGCAAGAAGCTCGTAAAATGCGTGGCGAATTATTGCGTAAGATTGTGAAAAACCCGGAGGGTGAAGAATGGTGTATCTCCAAACATCTTTTGGCCGCTTCAATGCGTTTGATGGAAGTGGGCACTAAACAACAGGGGATGGGTCGCAAGGAAGAAGCCAAAGATTTATTTCAAAAATCTTTTGATTTGTATTCTTTGTTTTGGGGTATTAATATGAAAGCAATTAATACCGGAGATATAAAAAAAATTGATGAAAATGCGATTAATAAACACGATGAAGAAAAAAGAGGCTTTATGGGTAAATTGGGAGCGTTAGTGAAAAAAGCCTTGGATTGCTGTATCGAGTAAGCTTAATAAAGGTGTATAACAGACCAAGGAAAACGGTCTGTTATTTTTTTACCAGTGTGATATAATAATGACCGTTATTATTAATTTAAACATCTATGCAAGACGTTCAGGAAATTTTTAATCGTATCCGTGAAACCAAGAAAAAACAGAAGGACATTAAGACTTCTTATCGAGATGCTTTGTTGGCTTCGCAGGAATATCAGGAGATTACAGAAAAAATGAAAACCTTGCGTGAAAGAAAAAAACAATTAGAAACCACAATTAAAGCAGATTTTAGTTCTGAATTTACTAAATTGGATGATATGAAAGTGGATTTGGAATCAGATAACGTGCTTTTGAGCGATGCGGCCATGACAAAATTGATGAAAGGAGAAACAGTGGAAGTAAAAGATGAATATGACAATAAATATGAACCGCAATTTTCAGTAAAGTTTAAAAAAGCTCAGTAAATCACATGTCGAACAACGAAATAAAATATGATGTAGCAGTAGTTGGCGGCGGGGCAGCCGGAATGATGGCGGCTGGCCGGGCGGCCGAAATGGGGGCGCGAGTGGTTTTGTTGGAAAAAAATAAGGCTCTTGGTAAAAAAATCGCTATCACTGGCAAGGGGCGTTGTAATGTTACTCAGGCAGAATTTGATCTTCGTAAACTAATTGCTGCTTACGGCAAAAACGGAAAATTCCTTTTTTCCGTTTTTAACGTTTTTGGACCACAAGAGGTGGTTAATTTTTTTATCAATTTGGGCATAGAAATGAAAATAGAAAGGGGTGGGCGAGTTTTTCCGGTCAGTGATGACGCCAACGATTTAATCGTGGCTTTAAAAAAATATTTAGTCAAAAATAAAGTAGAAATTTTGACCGGAACAGAAGTTGTCGGCTTTATTAAAGATAAAAATAAAGTTAGCCAGATAAAATTAAAGACCGGTATGATTGAGGCCGATCGAGTAATTGTAACGACCGGAGGACAATCATATCCGGGTACTGGCTCGACCGGGGTTGGTTATGCTTGGGCAAAACAATTGGGGCATGAGATTATTGCGCCTCGTCCGGCTTTAGTCCCAATTAAAATTACTGAAAGTTGGGTCAAAACATTACAAGGATTGTCTCTAAAAAACGTGACATTGTCTTTGTGCCAAGGTGGCAAAAAAATAACGGATCGTTTTGGTGAAATGTTGTTTACTCATTTTGGGATTAGCGGACCGATTGTTTTGGATATTAGCAAAGAAGTCGGAGAGTATCTGTCTAAAGGTGGAGTGAAATTATGCTTGGATTTAAAACCGGCCTTAAGTTTGGAAAAGTTGGACGAGCGTCTGCAAAGAGACTTTAAGAAATATCAGAATAAAATGTTTAAGAATTCTTTGGATGAACTATTGCCGCAAAAAATGATTCCGCTAGTGATGAATTTTTCGGAAATTGATCCGGAAAAAGAAGTGAATAAAATTTCTCGAGAAGAGCGGCTGAAATTGGTTGGTTTATTAAAAAAGATGGAAATGACAGTTAAAGATTTGATGGGTTTTGAAATGGCGATAGTGACTACGGGTGGGGTCAGCCTAAAAGAGGTGGATCAAAAAACTATGCGTTCAAAAATTATAGACAATCTATATTTTGCCGGAGAAATTTTGGACATAGATGGTCCGACTGGCGGTTATAATTTACAGGTGGCTTGGAGTACCGGGCGGGCGGCCGGAGAAGCGGCGGCTGTATAAGAATATAATTTTATGGACAAAAAAGTTAAGCTGATCATAATGTTGACAGTGTTAATCGATGTAGTGGGAATTGGTATCGTGATACCAATTTTGCCTTTTTATATTCAAAATTTTGATGCTTCGCCAACGGTTTTAACTTCTTTATTTGCCGTTTTTTCTTTGTTTTCTTTTTTAAGCAGTCCTTTGCTAGGGTCTT
The DNA here is from genome assembly GCA_964516735.1 of uncultured Gammaproteobacteria bacterium. GTDB lineage: Bacteria > Patescibacteriota > Patescibacteriia > Magasanikbacterales > GWA2-37-8 > JAHJCN01. The sequence goes on along the minus strand of CAZEYR010000011.1, from coordinate 19,056 downwards.
TGTCTGACAAAATTGGGCGACGACCGGTTTTGATCATCAGTCTTTTTTCTACAGCAATTGGATGGTTGGTGTTTGCCGCGGCCAATAATGTATTTTTTCTTTTCTTAGGACGTATTATTGACGGTTTGGCGGCTGGTAATTTTTCAACTGCTCAAAGTTGTTTTGTGGATATTGCTAAAGACGAAAAAGAAAGAACGTCAAATTTGGGGATCATTGGAGCAATTTTTGGTGTCGGCTTTGTTTTAGGCCCGATCGCGGGTGGTTTGTTGAGCTCTATCTCAATTACTGCTCCGTTTTGGTTTGTAGGAGTACTGGCTTTGATCAATACTATATTGGCATTTTTTATTTTACCAGAAACAAATCGCCATAAACGCGTGGATTTAAAAATAAATTTTAATCCGATCTCTCCTTTGGTAAAAGCATTAAAAAATAAAAAGATTTTACCTTTGTATGTCATCTGGGGTTTGTTTGGTTTGGCGGTTTCTAGTATTCAGTCTGTTATTTCTTTATATTTTAGTGTAGTGTTTGGTATGACCGCTTTTACCATCTCTTTGTTGCTCTCTTTACAAGGTGTAGTAATGGCTTTGAATCAAGGTGTTGGTCTAAAACATTTTTGGCTAAAACATTTTAGACAGTCAGAGCTGGCTTTTTGGACATTGCTAGGTTATTCGATTGGTTTTTTCATGATGGGATTAGATTGGAAAATATTTTTTATAATTGGTTTTGTGCTATCGGTGTTAATTCAGCCAGTGTTAAGGGTTTCTTTTACCAGCCAGGCGGTTGGGGCGGTTGATGCCAAAGAAAGAGGGGAGACTTTGGGGGTGATGACTTCGGTTGCTTCGTTGGGTATGGTATTTGGTCCATTGATGGTTGGTCCGTTGTTTGAATTAAAGCATGGTTTGCCTTTTTATTTTAGTGCATTTTATTTATTGGTAGGTTTTGTGATAGCATATCATTATCGTAGGTGGCTTGCTAAAATAAAAGCCGTTGAAGATGTGCGCACTGATGTGGTTTAACCCGGTTGTCAAAACTTATAAAATACCTTATAATCTCGTGGTGTTTAATTTTGCGTTATGAAAACTAGAATGACAATTAAGGCAAAAATGGAAAAAATGGTGTTTGGCGGGCAGTGTTTGGGGCGTGCTGATAATAAAGTGGTTTTTGCATGGAATGCCTTACCAGGAGAAGAGGTAGAAGTGCTTTTGACTAAAAATAAAAAGAATTTTGCGGAAGGCACGGCGACTACCATTTTTAATCCCTCACCGCATCGTTTGGCTCCCAAAGAAGAACATTTTACGATTTGTAGTCCGTGGCAAATTATGACATGGGATGAGGAGAATCGTTGGAAAAAAGAAATTTCTTTGGAGACTTATATAAAGATTGGCGGTTTGTCGGAAAAAACCTTGTTGGATATTGAAACGCCGGAAAAAGAGCAGTATCAGTATCGTAATAAAATGGAATATGGTTTTACAGTAAAAGATGATCAAATTGCCTTATCTTTTTTTGAGAGAGGACAGAAAAAGCATGTGGCGATTGACAGGTGTGAGCTGGCGGAAGAGGGGATCAATCGTACAGCTAAAATAATTTTAGATTGGATAAACAAACAACAGATACCGATTCGTTCGTTAAAGAGTTTAATTTTACGATCCAATAATCAAAAACAGACGATTGCGGCTTTATTTATCAAAGATGTAATGAACTTTTCAGACTATCCAAAGCTGGATCAGGATTTCCTTGGCTTTCATTTATATTTCTCCGACTGGCGTTGTCCGGCTTCTCGACCGGATAAATTGCTTTACACCATCGGACAAGATTATCTAGTGGTAGATTTAAACGGCATAAAGTTGAAATATGGTTTATTAAGTTTTTTCCAAATTAATATTTCAATTTTTAAACAAGCACTGGCTGATATAAAAGCTTGGTTGTCTCCGCAAAAAGAGGTTGTGGATTATTATTCTGGGGTGGGGGCGATTGGCTTGGCTTTGGCCGACACTTATAAAAAAGCAGTTGTGGTAGACAATAATTCTGAGGCGATTGCTTATGCCAAAGAAAATATTGATCTAAATGGTTTGAATAAAAAATGTTCGGCCGAATTATGTCCGGCCGAAAAAATTACGAATCTGATCGAAAAAGATAAAATTATTATTTTTGATCCGCCTCGAGCCGGTTTACACGAAGATGTGGTCAAAAAAGTTTTAGAAGTATTGCCGGAGAGAATTATTTATATGTCTTGCAATATTTCTACTCACGCTCGCGACATTCAGCTTTTGTTCGAGAAATATGAAATTAAATTTCTGAAATTGTACAACTTTTTTCCGCGAACACCGCATGTGGAGAGTTTGTGCGTAATGGATAGAAAATAATCTATGTATAGAAAAGAAAATATTAACTCAATTCATAAGCAGTTGAGCTCGATTTATAGTTTTGGACAGGTATTATTGGGGGGTAGTCATTTATACAGCGAAGCCAACGAGGATAGTGATTTAGATTTTTATTTAATTTCCAATTTACGTTGGTTCCTAAATTATGTTCGTCATAAAGAGTTTATCAAAGAAATTAAAGAAAAAAATCCGAATATTCAATTGATGTTGGTGCCAACTTTATTTTTTAAACGCGGTTGGTATTATATCTACGGCCAAGATGTAAGCGGCGAAATAAGAATTTCTAAAATTAATCGTAAAGTGATATTTAGGAATTCTTTAAAATTGGCTTGTTTTCATTATTTAAGTTTTTTATTATCCAATCAAACTGAAGAGAAGAGAAAGTTTTTGATTAAATCGGCTCAGCAAGTAGCCGTCGCAGCCACAATTCGTAATGCTAGTGATGAAATTGATTTTACTAAGCCATTATTTTCGCAAAAGATGATTAGAGAAAATTTGGAGAAATACGATGGCAAACATCGAGAAACGATTGATACAATTTTAGATTGGAAGAAAAGCAATGCCCGCCCTGATATCAATACTTTAAATTTGGCCGGACGTCAGTTGCTAGGTGTGATTGCTGAAGTTTATGATAACGCCGGCAGTTTATTGTCGTTTATGCCGATCAATTATTTAATTTATAATTTTAAATTTTTGAAGCGGAGGAACCAGCAGTTTTTATCTGCCAATCCAGATAAACAATTGCTTAAAAAAATTATCAACGGCATTAAAACTAGTATCAATCTGGAAGAATTGTATCAAGAGATGAAAGAAACAATTTTTCCGGTGTTTATAATTTAATATGAATGTTGTTGCTCATTTGGACGAAATATTTTTAAAAGGAAATAATCAAAGAATTTTTATTCGCCAGCTATCAAATAACCTTCGAGCTTTGTTGCCGGGGGTAGAAGTGAGGCGAACCGAAAGCGGTAGTTTGTGGTTAGAAAATATCACAGAAGAATATTTTGAGCGGCTGGCAAAAATTCCCGGATTAGCCAAAATAGCTCCGGCAGTGACCTCCGATTTAAAAATAGAAGCGATTAAACAAGCAGTCGCCGGTTTTTCTTTTTCCAATGATATAAAAACTTTTCGAGTGACAGCTACTCGGGCCAATAAAAAATATCCGATGCCGTCGAGTGAAGTGGAGAAAATCATCGGCGCGTATATTGTGCAGATTCGTGGTTGGAAAGTAGATTTGGTGAATTTTGATTTGAATTTAAGAGTAGAAATTGGTGAGAAACTGGCAAAAATTTATGGCAATACCACTTGGGGGGCGGGCGGATTGCCAACCGGAATTTCCGGAAAAATTTTGTGTTTATTATCAGGCGGTATTGATAGTCCGGTAGCCGCTTATGAAATGATGAAGCGAGGCGCGGAAATAGAATTAATACATTTTCAAAATCAAACCCAAGTAACGGAAGAAGTGTCGCAAAAGATTTTTGATTTGGCCAAGACTTTGGCAGTTTTTCAACCGAGGATAAAATTAAATATTGTGCCGTTTGGAGATTGGCAAAGACAAATCGTGATGAAGATACCGGCGGATTATCGGATGTTAATCACTCGTCGTTTGATGTTTAAATATGCCGAAAATTATTCCCAAAAAGAAAATATTTTGGCTTTATGTACCGGAGATAGCTTGGGGCAGGTGGCTTCTCAGACTTTAGAAAACTTGTCTGCTGTTTATAATTCGGTAAATATGTTAAAATTAACTCCGTTGATTAGTTATAACAAAACCGAAATTGTAAAAATTGCTAAAAAAATTAAAACTTTAGGGATTTCGGAAAGGCCATACGAAGATTGTTGTAGTTTGTTTGTGGCAAAACATCCACAAACCAGAGCCCGCCTAAAGAATGTACTAAAGATAGAAAAGGCATTAGATCTGACCGAACTTGACAAAACTCCATTTATATCATACTATATTAGTATATAATTCATTTGCGCTATGCCCAAAGAGGTAATTTTTGATATTGAAACGCAAAATACTTTTGCTGATGTCAACAACGATTTTAAAAAATTAAAAGTTTCGGTGGTTTCTATTTATCGTTATGAAACAAATACTTATGAGAGTTTTTCGGAGGACGAATTAGGTAAACTTTGGCCGATTTTAGAAAAAGCTGACCGGATCATCGGGTATAACAGTGAACATTTTGACCTGCCAGTGTTAAATAATTACTATTTGGGCGAGCTGAATAAATTTCCGCATTTGGATTTAATCATAAAGATTAAAGATAGTTTGGGGATTCGTCTTAAATTAAAAGATGTGGCCGAGGCAACTTTGGATAATATTACTAAAAGCGCCGATGGTTTACAGGCAATTCAATGGTGGAAAGAAGGAAAAATTGATGAAATAAAAAAGTATTGTGAACAAGATGTGCGGGTTACCAAAGAGATTTATGAATTTGGCCGAGATAATCGTCAGCTTTTTTACAAAACTTTGACCGGAGAAGTTTTACCATTTGCTGTGGACTTTTCTTTCCCCAAGAATCCGAGTACAATAAATAAAAATATCAATTTGAGTTTACCATTTTAATATGTTTCAATTGCGTAAAGAAACTGATTACGCCATTCAATTTTTAAAAACCCTACACAAACAAAAGAAGGGTAATTTGAGCCTAAAAGAAATGTCCGATCATAGTGATATTTCCTTTTTGTTTTTGCAAAAAATAGCACGTAAATTAAAAAGGGCTGGATTGATTGAATCTGCCCATGGAGCAACCGGTGGTTATTTTTTGAAAGTGCCAGCCGGAGAAATTACTTTAAAAAAAATAATTGAAGTGATGGAAGGGCGGTGTGGTTTGGTGGAGTGCAATAGTAATAATAAATGTGCCTGTTTGTGCGGTAATAAATGTTGCGTTAGTGTTAAATTATCTAAAATTAATCAGGCGATCTTAAAAGTTTTGGAAAAAACTAAATTAAAAGATTTATAATATGTTGTCAAAGCCTAAAAAAATTAGAGAAGTGTACTTTGATCATGCGGCCACTACTTATATGAAGCCGGAGGTGCTAAAGGCTATGCAACCTTTTTTTATAGAAAAATTTGGGAATCCATCTTCTCTATACCATAGGGGGCGCGAAGCTAATACGGCTCTAAATAACGCCCGTCGGGAAATTGCCGGCTTAGTTCATGCTTTGCCGGAAAATATTATTTTTACCGCCGGCGGTACCGAGGCGGATAATTTAGCGGTTTACGGCGTCGCTCATGCCCATTCGGAGCGAGGAAAGCATATTATTTCTATTGCGATCGAGCACCATGCCATTTTGCATCCGCTGGAAGATTTGGCCAAGCAGGGTTTTGAGATTACTTATATCAAAGTAGATGAAAATGGTTTGGTGGATCCAAAAGAAGTAGTTAAGGCGTTACGTCCGGATACTATTTTGGTGACTATCATGTATGCCAACAATGAAATTGGCAGTGTAGAACCGGTTGCTGAGATCGGCCGAGAGATTTTGAAATACCGCAAAGAAAAAAATTCCGTTTATCCTTTTTTTCATACAGATGCCTGCCAGGCGGCTGGTTATTTGGATTTGGATGTGGAAAAATTACATGTGGATTTAATGACGGTAAATGGTAGCAAAATTTATGGTCCAAAAGGCGTGGGTTTTTTGTATGTTCGTCGTGGAGTAAAATTAAAGCCAATTTTAATCGGCGGTTCACAAGAAAGAAAGACTCGTGCTGGCACGGAAAATGTGGCGGGAGTGGTGGGGCTGGCCGAAGCTTTTAGACTAGCTCAAGAAAATCGAGACGATGAAGCAATAAGAGTGCGTGAATTGACCAGTTACCTTTGGAATAAATTGCAAGAAAAAATCACAGGATTGAAATTAAACGGGCCGGAAATTGGAGAAAACCGCTTGCCAAACAATTTAAACGTTACGTTTATAGATATAGAAGGAGAGGCTATGCTTTTATATTTGGATGAATACGGAATCATGTGTTCCACTGGTTCAGCTTGTACAGCGGATTCTTTAGATCCATCACATGTATTGATGGCAATTGGTTTACCTTATGAATACGCTCATGGCAGTTTGCGTTTTACTTTGGGGGCTTGCAATGATAAAAAAGATATAGACTATATGTTGGAATATTTACCGGCTGTAGTAGATCAATTACGAGAAATGAGCCCAGTGCATATGGGACAAAAACCCCATGCTAGATATAAATAATATGCCCAAAAAAGCAATTAAAAAACAAAATTTAAAGGAGCCGGTGGATATTCGCGCCAGTGATGGCGGCGGCTGGCTTTATACTGACACAGTAAAAGATCATTTTTTTAACCCGCGCAATTTCATGCATTATGGCGAAGAAAAAGATTTCAAATATAATGGGATGGGTCGAGTGGGCTCGCCGGCTTGTGGTGATGAGATGGTGTTGTGGCTAAAAATTGATCCAAAAACAGAAAAAATAAGAGAATGTCGTTGGCGAACTTTTGGTTGTGGATCGGCGATTGCCTCCACTTCAGTGTTGAGTGAAATGATCACGGAAAAAGGGGGGATGGAAATTGAAAAAGCTTTAAAAATAAAACCGCAGGATATTATGGAAAAATTGGGCGGTTTGCCGGATCGCAAGGTGCACTGCTCGGTGTTAGGAGATAAAGCTCTACAAGCGGCGATCAATGATTATTTTCGTCAAACCAATCAGCATGACAGGGTGATTACTGCCGGCGCTAAGGTGATTGATGCTGATTTGCATATTACCGACAAAGATATTGAAGAGGCAGTGTTGGAAGGCGCTCAAACCGCAGAAGATTTGCAGAAGAAATTAAAAATCGGTATAATTAATAAAGATTCTATTCCGGCCATTGAAGAATTACTGAGGTTTTATCAAGAAAAATATTACGGAGCCTAATTTTATCTAATTAATTTGTAAAAATATGAGTTTAAACGTAAATCAAGAAACTTGCATTGGCTGCGGCACTTGTATTGCTTTAGCTGGCAAAACCTTCAAATTCAACGAATCTGGCAAGGCCGAAGTGCTAAATCCAGAAGGGGACGACAAAGATACAATTAAATCTGCGATTGATTCTTGCCCGGTACAAGCTATTTCTGAGTAAAAATTGAAGAATACGTTTTTAAAGACAGGTTGTTACAAGCAGCCTGTCTTTTGTTTTTAAGTTGCCTTTTTCCTTGTATTTTGTTAAGATTAAAGCATATGACAAACGGAAAAATATATATAATCGCCACCCCAATTGGTAATTTGGGGGATATTACGTTACGCGCCTTAGACACAATTAAAAATGTAGATTTTTTGTTATGTGAAGATACTCGGGTAACCAAGGGTATGTTAGATCATTTTCAGATCAGCAAACCGTTAATTAGTTATCACCACCATAGCGATGCAAAAAAGATTAAAGAAATTTTAGATTTACTGAAACAAGGTAAAAATTTAGGATTAGTGACCGATGCGGGTACCCCGGGCATTTCTGATCCGGGTAATATGTTGATTGCAGAAATTATCAAACGTGATCCTGGGGCTGAAGTGATATCTATTCCAGGTCCTTCGGCTTTAATCGCCGCTCTGTCTATTTCTGGTTTTCCGACAGATAAATTTTTATTTTTAGGTTTTCCCCCGCATAAAAATAAAAGACAGAAATATTTTAAAGAAGTAGCAGCTGCTGAACACACAGTGGTTTTTTATGAGTCCGGGCATCGAATTAAAAAGTGTTTAAGCGAATTGCAAGAAGTGCTGAAACCAGAGCAAAAATTATGTGTTTGCCGAGAGCTGACCAAAAAGTTTGAAACTATCTACCGCGGAAACATCTCCGAGATAGTAGAAAAAATGCAAGATGAGAGAGGGGAGTTTGTAATTGTTATTTTTTAATATGAGTATAGACGAAAGTTCATATTTAGAATTTAAGGGTATTAGGGATCTTTCGATAATGGTAAAAAATATAGACATGGAAAAATTATTGGGAGATAAGTTGGATCCAGAAAAAGCAGATCAAATACGGGAAATATTGAAAAAAAGTTTTCTTGAGGAATTTTCTAACGGAGATTCGGCGGTTTTGGAAAAGATTTTTTCTGAAATAAATCGCCGACAAAGAAAAAGTGAATTTGATTCGCTTAACACCTCAGAAAAAAGAAAAAACCATTACAATGTTTGGCAACACTATTTGTCTGGTTTAGGGCCAGAGAAAAAAAATACTCCGGCCGTTCCGTCTCTTGTTAAAGAAGTTCCGATTAAGGAAATATCAGTTGATGCAGAAAAAGCAACCACCGATACGGAAGCGGTAATTAGTGGAGAGGAAAAACCCGACAAGCCAGTAAGCAAAGTCAGTCGAGCAGTGAAAGGCATGGAGCAAATGTTGCAGGAGACAGAAGAAAAAATAAAAGAAAATAAATATTCAGACATCGCGCTACTGGAACATGATAAATTATTGAGTACTTTTTTAAAATTCTTTTTACGTCGACCTAATTTTGCCACACCGGCAGAGTTTAAAAAAAATACCGGAAAATGGTACAATCAGCCGGAGGTGGCCGGTTTGAAAAGTGAAGTGGAAGAAAAATTGGATTGTGTTTTGCCATATGGAGAGGTGGTGGAAAAATATTATAGGACTCATAATTTAAATTTGAGTGAAGAAAGAAAAGAAGAGTTGCGTAGACAGGAAGAAAATATTAAAGAAGCTCTGGCCAAATTAAAAACTGTTTTGGGTAAAGAGGTAAAAGGCGGTTTAGATCCAGTTGTGGTGCGAGAAGCTTTGGTAGAGGCTCTAAACAGTATAGAGAATAACTTAAAAAATAATACTAAACTTTTAAAAACGATAGATTCGTTGAAAGAAATGATAATTTTTGCCTTAACTCCAGCGGCAGGTGAAAGTATGCCGGCTAAAATGTTTCCGACGGCTGAAAATTTAGGAAAAATGTTGGGATTAAAGGCGGAAAAACCAGAACATTTGAGGGCAAATGTTAGTAGAAAATATACTGAATCTTTAAGAATAATTGGTAAAACTGTAGGCGCCGATTTGTCAGAAATTTTTCCTCGTAATTTAGAGGCGATGCGTGGTATAACTACGATTGGCAAGCATGCCACCCATTATGAAGCGGAAAAACCAAAAATTTTAGCCGCTCGGGCAGAAAGAGCTCAGGAAAAAGCTCGGTATATAATTAATGTGTTATCTAAGTTGGATGATTTGCGCCGCACTATGATAATGCAAAAAAAATTAAAAGCGGATTTTGGAGAAAAAGATAACGATAAATTATCTTTGATAAATTATTTAATGCAGATTAATCCGGAAGAACCATTAGTCATGTCGGGGAAGAAAAGGAAATCTTCAGAAAAAATTTATGTGAGTGGTAAAAAAGAAATTGAAGAAAAGATAGGAATGCCTATAATGGTCAAAGAAATTATGGATTTCAATTACCATTTACGCAAAGGAGATATTAAAATTCCTAATGGTTTAATAAATACTTACAAGACGATCAGCGAAAAAATTAATTAATAATTGTTATGCTTAAATATTACATTACCACCGCTATTCCATACGCCAATGCCGATCCGCATATTGGATTCGCTTTAGAAATTTTGTATGCTGATATAATGGCGCGTTATCAGCGTCTTTTGGGAAAAGATGTGTATTTTTTGACCGGCACCGATGAAAATGGACAAAAAATGTTAAAGACCGCCAAAGAAAAAGGCATGGGGGTAGAGGAGTATGCCAATGAAAAATCTGCTAAATTTAGAGAGCTAGCCGATTTGTGGGATATTACCAATAATGATTTTATCCGCACTACCGAAAAACGTCACCAAGAAAGAGCACAAAAATTTTGGCAAGAATCTTTTAAAAACGGCAATATTTATAAAAAAGAATATACCGGTTTGTACTGTGTAGGTTGTGAAGCCTACAAAACCGAAAAAGATTTGGTGGATGGAAAATGTCCGGATCACCATACTGTGCCGGAAGTTTTGAAAGAGGAAAATTATTTTTTCCGTTTGTCGGCCTTTCAAGAGCCTTTGCAATTTTTATTTGAGCAAAATAAAAATTTTGTTTACCCAGAATCTCGCTACAATGAAATGTTAAATATCTTAAAATCTGGTTTGGAAGATATTAGTATTTCTAGGTCAAAAGAAAAATTGCCGTGGGGTATCCCAGTGCCAGGTGACGAATCACAAGTGATGTATGTGTGGTTTGATGCTCTGACCAATTATATTACCGCTTTGGGCTACGGTTCGGATAATCCAGAATTATTTAATAAATATTGGCCAGCCGATGCTCATGTGGTGGGTAAAGAAATCAATCGTTTTCATTCTTTGTTGTGGCCAGCGATGCTGATGTCGGCCGGGGTAGAAGTGCCACATCAAATCGCTGTGCACGGTTGGATGACCGTAGATGGACAAAAGATGAGTAAGTCTGTGGGTAATGTTATTAGTCCACTAGATTTGACCCAGCAGTATCCATTGGAAGCCGTTAGATATTTTTTAGCTCGGGAAATCCCGTTTGATAACGACGGAGATTTTTCTCATGAAAAATTTAAAGAACGTTATAATGGTGATTTGGCCAATGGTTTGGGAAATTTGACCAACCGTATTTTGGTGATGGTAGAAAAATATTGCCAGGGCGCGGTGCCGGCTGTTTCTACCAAAGACGGTGGTTTGATTGAAAAATTAACTGAAGAAATTTGGCCGACTTACTTAAAACAGATGAATACCTTTGATTTTTGTCACGCTCTAGAAACCGTTTGGAAATTTATTACTTTCTGCGATCAGATGATTTCTGATCGACAACCGTGGGCGATGGCCAAAGCTGGGAAAAATGCTGAAGTAGCCGATTTGCTTTACCATTTAAGCGAATCGTTGCGTCATATTGCGGTGATGATTTGGCCGGTAATGCCAGAAACTGCTGAAAAGATTTTTGTCGCCTTGGGATTGGATGCGGCCAAAGAAAAAACAAAAAATCTAAACGAATTGCAACAGTGGGTAGAATTAATCGTTGGCAACAAGACTGATAAGGGCGAACCGCTTTTTCCGCGTTTAGTATAAAGGTATTTATAATTAACATTAGGCTATGTCTACTTTTGACATTGTCCTCCTCGTGATTATAGGGGGGTTTGGATTATTTGGTTTATGGTTTGGGATTGTGCATACCCTTGGCTCTTTGATGGGTACGGTGTTGGGTATTTTTTTAGCCAGTCATTATTATTCCCCGGTCGCAGATTGGATTATAAAAACTACCGGTTGGGGAGAAAATGTTTCGCGGGTAATAGTCTTTGCAGTGGCTTTTATCTTAATCAATCGTTTGGTTGGTTTAGCTTTTTGGTTGGTGGAAAAATTCTTAAATATTTTTTTAGGGTTGCCGTTTATTGGCACTATCAATCGGATGTTTGGCTTGATTTTCGGCTTGTTGGAAGGTATTTTGGTGGTAGGCTTTATTTTTTATTTTATTGCTCGGTTTCCCATCGGTGAAAATTTTATGACGATGCTGGGTGAATCACAGATAGCTCCTTATACGGTAAAATTAGCTGCCATGCTTTGGCCTTTGTTGCCGGAAGCCTTGCGGATTTTAAAAAGTACCGTAGAAAATATAATATAGTATGTGGCAAAAATATTTTAACAAAATTGTTAATCGGTATACGGTAATCGGATTTTTAGTCGTGATAGTTTTGTTCGTTACCGGCTGTGTTTTGTTGTCACAGGTTCAGATGAGCGATATTGATTTTAATGGAAAATTGATCCCTAAAGATTCAGCCGCTGTTGGAGAAAACGGCAAGGCGGTTTTTCAACAAGCATTTCCGACGGACGGTACGCAATATGAAAATTATTTTAAAGATAAAATTGAAGTGCCAAAGAGTGTGGGTGAAATAAAAGGCGGTATTGTACCGCATCATTTATTGGCCGGAAAAATTCCAGCTACTTTTTTTGATTATCTTAAAAAACAAGATCCGTCAGTGGTGGTTTTGGTTAGCCCGAATCATTTTGGTCAGGGTGGGGCTTACGCAATTTCTGGTTTGCGTGATTGGGAAACTCCTTTTGGAATTTTGTCGGTAGATAAGAAAAATATTTCCATTTTAGCCAACAAAAATTTAATAAAAATCAATGAGAGCGCTTTTGTTGGTGAGCACGGCATTGCTTCAGTCGTTCCGTTTATCAAAAAGGCCTTGCCAGATACCAAAGTTTTGCCGATTATACTAGCTTACAAAACTAATGACCAAAAAATAGATAATATTTTGCAAGAATTGTATGAGATATTACCTAAAGACGCAGTATTTGTATCATCTATAGATTTTTCCCACTATCAAACTTTTGCGGTAGCGAATTTTCATGATGAAACGACTATTTCCGCGATTAAAAATTTCGATTTCGAACGTTTGAATAAATTAGAAATAGATTCCGAACCAAGTCTATATTTTGTCATGAAAGCGATGGAGCACTACGGCACTCAAAAGATAGCTTTTGAATTAAAAGATAATTCCGCCAACATCGCGGGCGATGCCGGAGTAGAGCAGACGACTAGTTATTATTCACCATACTTTGTCAAAGGTGAAACAGAAAAAGAAAACACGGGCAGTATTTTACATTTTGGCGACATGATGTTAGATCGTAATGTAAAAAAAGTTTTGGATAATGCCAGCACCACAGATTATCTATTTGAAAAATTAGCCGGAGAAGAAAATAGATTCTTTTTAGGGATGGATGAGGTTGGCGCCAATTTGGAAGGGCCTTTCGCGAATACTCGTCGAACGACTACTAAAGAAATTGCTTTTCGATTTGACCCGATACTTTTGCCCATGTTAAAAAAATATAATTTTTCTATTTTTTCTTGTGCTAATAATCATACCTATGACATGAGCGCCGCGGGTTTTGAGGAATCTAAAAATAATCTGCGCGCCGCGGGTTTTGATTTTTATGGAGTGCAATATAAAATTAATGACAATTCTTTGTTGATCAAACAAGTCGGTGATTACAAGATTGGATTTATCGGAGTGAACGATACCAATTCGCCGGTGGATGAAGATAAAATTAAAGAGCTGATCCAAAAAGCCAAAATCGGCGGCAGTAAATATATAATCTTGAATATTCATTGGGGCGAAGAGTATAAAGAAATCTCTAATATTAGACAAAAAAAATTAGCCCACGAAATGATTGATGCCGGGGTGGACGTGGTTATCGGGCACCATCCGCATGTCGTGCAAGAGATGGAAATATACAACAACCATCCAATTTTCTATTCTTTAGGAAATTTTGTATTTGATCAATATTTTTCTGTACCGACACAGCAGGGGTTGGCGATTGGCTTGGTGTTTAAAGACAAACAAATTTCAGTGTATGTTTTTCCCCTAGAAGGCAAAAAAAGCCAAGTCAGTCAAATGCCATATGCTAAACGGATAGAATATTTTAATGACTGGTTAGAGAAAAGCCGGTTGGGGGATATAAATTTTGATAATTTTAATCTAAAAATTAATTTGTAAAACAGCCGATTATTTAAATGTTTATGATTGACTCACATTGTCACATACAGTTCAATGCTTATAAAGATGATGCGCCGTTAGTGATCAAAAAGTGCCAAGATAGTGGAATAATTTTGAATTGTGTTGGCTCGCAGATTGACACTAGCCGACGCGCAATAGAATACGCAGAAAAATATAAAAATATTTTTGCCACGATTGGTTTGCATCCGGTGCATTTATTTGCTACTGAGGTGGACGAAGGCGAGGTGGCTTTTAAATCCCGAGAAGAAAGTTTTGAGTATGCGGAATATCAAAAGCTTGCCAGTCATCCTAAGGTGGTGGGAATTGGAGAGTGTGGTTTGGAATTGTATCACTTGCCAGAAAATGCTAACCGAGAAGAAATTTTAAAAAAACAAGTTAATACTTTTTTGCAAGAATATAAATTGGCTAAAGAATTAGGTTTGCCGATTGTGATTCATGTACGCGAAGCCCACGATGAAATGATAAAATTGTTAAAAAGTTTAAATGAGCCAATTAAGGGGGTGGTGCATTGTTATACCAGTGACTGGAAAAATGCTGAAGAATATTTAAACCTCGGTTTGTATTTAGGTTTTACCGGTGTAGTTACTTTTCCTCCGAAAAAAACTAACCCAAAACCGCAATTAGATTTGTTGGAAGTGGTAGAAAAATGTCCGATAGATAAAATGTTGATTGAAACTGATGCCCCATATTTAGCTCCGCAAGCTTATCGCGGAGAAAGATGCGAGCCGTGGATGGTGGTAGAGGTGGCCAAAAAAATTGCTACCACTAGGCATCTTGGTTTGGAAGAGGTTATAAAAATTACCGAAGCTAATACTAGAAAATTATTTGATAAGATCAGATAATATGTCAGAAAATCGCCCATCTAAAAATCCCTTTTTAGCCGACAGAGAATATTATGTCTTTGCGCTGGGGGCAGCAGGCGATTTTGGAATTACCATTGCCATTCCGGTGATAATTTTTACAATTTTAGGCACATATTTTGATGATAAGTATGGTACTCATCCATTATTCGTGAGCTGGTGTTTGGTAATTTCGGCTTTATTGACTATAAAAATTATTTACAGAAAAGCCAAACATTACGGAGAAGAATTTAAAAAATTAAAGTAGTAGAAAAATTAGTTTGACAAGTTTTTAAAAATAAGGGCATAATATTATGTAACCACAGACTGCCTTTAGTACAGTCGGGTTATTACCTTTAAATATGAGTTTCCAAGCACAAGGAATAGGTTTTTTAGCTCTATTTCTAGTGGTTTCTTTGTTGGCGGTGTATTTGCCATATAAAGTTAAGACTTGGCTCTTTAAGGATGCAAACAAAAAAGAGGTTTTATTAGAAAAAGTGCTGGTGGTGGCGATGGCTAGTATTTTAATTTGGTCTAGTAGTTTGTTGAGTTACGAACCCAAGACCCCAAATGTGGCAATGGCCGGGCAGGCTGGGGGAATGATAGCTCAAGCTGGTTTTCCAATTAAATCCGTGGTACGAGTTGATTCGACAGTGGTCAGCCCAGAGAGAGCCGGCTTGGAGAAAGTTGTTCGTCAACGAGATTTTTACTCAAATTACTTAATTTGGTTGGCGTTAGCCTTCTTTTTGGCTCCCGGTGCAATTTTAATCATTCGTAGATTAAAAATTAATACAAATATCGCAATTGTTTTTTGTATTTTATCCGCTTTTTTGGCTACATTTAGCGGTTTTTTTTATTTAAATATTTTCTTTAGATAAGCCCTTATTTTTTCCACAGCAAAAAAATTAAAACTATTGACGAAAGCGGTAAAAGAGGGTAAAATAGCGACGCTTTCCCTATGACAGTAGAAGATCAAAACAATAAACAAAGCATATATTTTAAGTTTGCCATAAAGATTTTGTTAGATTTTTTGGTTACAATTTCCGTGCCGGTAGTAGCGTTAGTGATATTGGGGCAAGAATTAGGTGAAAAGTTCAACAATAAAATTTTATTTATAGTAATGGGTTTTTTATCGGCCGCTTTGATTTCCGGATTGATAATCAGAAAAAAAGCCTACAATTACGGTAAACAATTTGAAAAACTCAAATAGTATTATGCATATTCCATCTTTTGCACCGGAAGTACTGTTCAAAATAGGAGACTGGCCAGTTACTAACACCATGTTCAATGCTTGGATTGCTATACTATTTTTCTTGATTATCGGTCTGATATTGCGTAAAAAAATTGCTTTAAAACCGGGGAAAATACAAAATTTTTTAGAATATATTTTAGAAACTATACTTGGTTATTTTGATCAAGTAACAGGAGACCATAAAAAGACAATGCGTTTTTTACCAATTGTCGGTTCGGTCTTCTTTTTTATTTTATTTTCTAATTGGTTAGGGTTATTGCCGGGTACCGGTTCTATTACTTTAAACGGTAAAATGTTGCTTCGACCGGCCAACACGGATCTAAATTTGACGGCGGCAATGGCCTTATTTTCAGTAGTGATTTCTCACGCCTATGGTTTGATGACCGTAGGTTTGTTTACTCATCTTAATAAATTCATCCAAATTGGCACCTTAATTAAAAGTTTTAAAAAAGGCCCAATAGCGATTTTTACCGCCATTATTGATTTAGGCGTAGGGGTGTTGGAATTTATTAGTGAAATTGCTAAAGTGGTTTCCTTGTCGCTTCGTCTTTTCGGCAATGTCTTTGCCGGAGAAGTTTTAATGACTGTAATGAGCAGTTTAGTTTCTTTCTTTGTACCGGCTCCATTTATGGTGCTTGAGCTTTTGGTTGGATTGATCCAAGCCGGAGTGTTTTCTATTTTGACTTTAGTGTATTTGTCTATTATGACTAATGCACCAGAGCATGGAGAACATTAATTTATTTATTTTTATTAACGACGCTTCCCGCTTGCCGGCACGGCGTCAAGAAAGGCTAAATTTTTATGGAACATGTATCAATTTTGGCTTTAACCAAGGGCTTGACTATCGCTATTGGTGGTATGGGTCCGGCTATCGCTATTGGCTTAATTGTGTCCAAAGCCATGGATGCCATCGGTCGCAATCCAGAATCTTCTGGTAAAATTTTCGTACCGATGTTGTTGGGTGCCGCTTTCGCGGAATCTATTGCTATCTATGCGTTAGTTGTCGTTTTTATCTTAAAATAAAACGATCGGTTGGGTTTGCTTTGCAAGCCCAACTCATTTGATTTATTTCTAAAAATATATGCACTTTATAGATATTGCTTACGCCATGGAAGCTGAAGAAACTACCGCCAGCCATGAAGCTGTTGCAGCTGGAGATCAGGGTATTTTGGGTTCCTTAGGCATCAGTGGATCATTATTTGTTTCCCAATTATTTAATTTTGCTTTGGTAGCCGTCATTGTTTGGTTTTTAATTTTAAAACCTTTGACTAAAAAGATGGCAGAAAGAGAAAAAATGATTGACGATAGTATTGCTAATGCTAAAAAAGTCCAAGACAATTTAACCAGAAGCGAAAAAGATTACCAGGAAAGAATTGATTCAGCCAAAGCTTTAGCGAATAAAATAATGGAAAAAGCTACTGGAGAAGCTAGCTTGGCGGCTGATGAAATGAAGGTTAAGGCTAAAAAAGAAATTGAAAACATTGTGGACCAAGCTAAGAAAAATATTAAAATTGAAAAAGAAGAAATGGTGGCTAGATTAAAGGAAGAAACCGCAGAGATGGTAATTTTAGTAGCCGAAAAGATTCTAAAAGAAAAAATGAATAGTGAAAAAGATAAAAAACTAATTGAAGAAACTTTGAAAGGAATTAAAAAATAATTATGGCCAAAAATAGCAACAAACAATACGCTTTGGCTTTGTATGAAGTGATAAAAAAAGTTAAAGGTAATGAATTGAATAAAATTTTGTACGCTTTTGCTGAAAAATTAGCTAAAGATCATAAATTAAAACAAGCGGAAAGAATTATCGCGGAATTTATTCGTCATGCAAAAGCCGAAGAGGGGATTAAAGAAATTGAAATTATCACCGCCCAAGAAGTTGATCAAAAAATTATTGATAAGATTAAGAAGATTTTTGGAGAAAAAGTTGAAGCGACAGTAAAAGTGGATGAAGGTTTAATCGGTGGTGTCAAAGTAAAAACTGGCGATAAAATTTTGGATGGCAGCGTTAAAACCCAATTAACTAACTTAAAAAATAACATTATTTAATAAAATTGTTTCAGGAATATGTCTATTAACAGTATTGTTTCCGAATTAAGAAAAAATATTTCTGCTTTTGAAAAACAAGTAGAAGTAGAAGAAATTGGTACCGTGATTTCTATTGGTGACGGTATCGCTCGTATTAGCGGTTTAACTAAATGTCAGGCCAGTGAAATGCTGGAGTTTCCCAACGAGACTTTTGGCGTGGCTTTGAACTTGGAAGAAGAAACTGTCGGTGCTGTGCTTTTAGGCGAATATCGGCACATTAAAGAAGGCGACACCGTAAAACGTACTGGCCGTATTTTGTCTGTACCGGTTGGCGACGAATTAATTGGCAGAGTAGTAAATCCTTTAGGTCAAGCAATTGACGGCGGCAAAGATTTACGCACTAAAAAGTTTTATCCAATTGAGAGGATTGCTCCAGGTGTAATGACTCGTCAAAGAGTGTCTCAGCCGGTGCAAACTGGCATTAAGGCGATTGACGCTATGATTCCAATTGGCCGCGGTCAGCGCGAGTTGATTATTGGCGATCGTCAAACCGGTAAAACTGCTGTGGCGATTGATACTATTATCAATCAAAAAGGCCAAAATATGATTTGTATCTACGTGGCGATTGGCCAAAAGGAGTCTAAAATCGCTCGTATCGTAGCTAAACTAAAAGAAACCGGCGCTATGGATTATACTATTGTAGTCTCCGCCGGCGCGTCCGATCCAGCCTCTCTACTTTACTTTGCCCCATATGCTGGTGTGGCAATGGCCGAATATTTTATGGATCAAGGTAAAGATGTGCTCTGTGTTTACGACGATTTAAGTAAACAAGCTTGGGCTTATCGCGAAGTTTCTCTGTTGTTACGCCGTCCACCGGGTCGTGAAGCTTATCCTGGCGATATTTTCTATCTACATTCTCGTTTGTTGGAACGTGCCTGTCGTCGCAATGAAGAAGCCGGTGGAGGTTCTATTACCGCCCTTCCTATTATCGAAACTCAAGCCGGTGATGTGACTGCTTATATTCCAACCAACGTAATTTCTATTACCGATGGTCAGATCTTCTTGGAAAGTGATTTATTTTATCGTGGTATTCGTCCGGCTT
>CAZEYR010000010.1:14463-31110 GCA_964516735.1 uncultured Gammaproteobacteria bacterium | reverse complement strand
GTTAAACACAAAAAAATATCCGTGCTGTTTGATAGCTTTGCTCGCGATAATACCTTCGTTAGGAATTTTTCTATTGACAGCGCTAACGAACGGGTGATTATGGGCACTTCCACCAAAGCTTACGGCCTTGATCTATATGGATCTCTAAATTTGTTAGGTGGGAATACTTCTAAAATTAAGTTTTCTGCCAATGCTTTATTTGAAAGTGAGGCCGTGGTTACCGACGGAAGCGGTATTTTTGTCTTTAATGCGGCCAATTCCGATTCTTCCGCTAACAGTACTCTACTTTCTTTGAGAGCGAACAATGGTTCGGTGTTTTCTGTTGCTACTAATGGTGATTTGCACACCAACGGGACTGTCTATGCCAAAAATTTACAATTAGGCGAGGATAATCAGCCGGGGGACTTAGCTGAGCGAGTAGATATTTTGCCAACGGACAATGTTGAACCCGGCGATGTTTTAGTGGTGGATGAGGCCAATCCGGATACTTATAGAAGAAGCAATCAGGCTTATGATCAATCAGTGGCCGGTGTAGTGTCTACCAACCCAACGATTGTGGTTGGAGATGGAAAAACCGATTATACCGCCGTAATGGCTATGGTAGGTCGGGTGCCGGTAAAAGTTTCAACAGAAAACGGCCCAATTAGCCGGGGTGATTTGTTAGTTGCTGCCTCTACTACGGGTTATGCCATGCGTTATGATTCAACCAAAGATGGCGGAGTTAAAATGATTGGCGTAATTGGCGTGGCTTTGGAGTCTTTAGTCGACGGCCAAGGTAAAATAATGTCTTTAATCCGCACGGGTTGGGTTTATAATCGCAATGAAACCCTAACTGCTTTGAAAAATAATATTGAAACCATTGCTTCCATCCAAGGTATTGATTTAACCAAAGAAAACCCAACTGTTTTGAATATAAATAATAACAACGATCAGCTTAGCTACACCGGTGGTAATTTGGATCTGCAAGGCAATTCTTTACTCGGTGTAAATTTAATTTCTGCCAAGAATGACAAATGGACGATTGACGCGGATGGAAGGCTTATTACTCGCTTAGATACCTCGGCGGGCCAAAAAGAAATGTATGCCATGCAATCTCCAACCTCGGAATTTGTTTTCTCTAGCTCATCTCAATTGGTGGCTGGCGAGGCTAGGATAATTTTTGATCAGGCTACTCAGGAAATCATTGATCAAAATGCGCCGTTAAAAGTAAATATTACTTTGACCTCCGGTGAGGCCCAAGGTATTTATGTAAGTGAAAAAAATACTCAAGGGTTTGTGATTAAAGAACTAAACAATGGTAATAGTGGCGCTACGTTTGATTGGATGGTAGTGGCTAAAAGAAAAATGGATGGTAATAATGTTATAACAATAATTCCATCCACGGATGATCCAAGTACTGTCGACAATAATGCGTCATCTAGCACACCGGTAGTGGATAGTTCAACTCCGGCTGATGGTAGTACAACACCTTCCACCACTGATCCAACACCTGCGGTAACCACTGAAACCCCGGTTGTAACTGAGACTCCAGTGGTAGTCGAGACGCCAACGGTTCCATCTGATCCAACGCCTCCCATAGCAGAAACCCCGGCTCCGGTAGTAGAAATTACAAATCCAGCTCCAACAGTAGAAACCCCGGCTCCAGCTCCGGTAGTAGAAATTCCGGCAACAGAAACTCCGGTCGTTGAAGCTGTTATCCAGCCTTAATTCTTGACAAAATAGAGGTCTTTTTATATACTTATATAAGTTTAGCGGGCCGTTAGCTCAGCTGGCTAGAGCATTTGGCTGGCAGTCAAAGGGTCGAGGGTTCAAATCCCTCACGGTCCACGAATACACAAACCGCCAATTGGCGGTTTTGTTGCACATTGAATGACTCTGTGGTACAATATTGTTGTTATGCGCCACAATATAAAAAATAAAATTATAGAATTAAGAAAATTAGGACTTACGTTTTCAGAAATAGTAGAAAAAATTGGAGTTAAAATTCCAAAATCTACAATATCACTTTGGACCAAGGGGGTGCTTTTATCTGAAATACAGAATAAAAGAATATCTGAAAAAGCAAGAAAAGGACTGTTGAAAGCTAGGAATAAGGCCGTGATAATAAATAGAGAGAGTAGGAAAAAATATTTAGATGAAATTTATAAAAAGAATTTAATTCTTAAGAAAGTTTTAGAGAATAAGAATACTGCCAAGGTAGCATTAGCTGTATTATATCTAGCTGAAGGTGGAAAAAAGAGAAGGGGAAGTTTAGTTTTTGGTAATTCCGATCCTAGGATAGTAAAATTATTTATGAAACTATTAAATGAGGTATATTCTGTTGATCCAGAGAAAATTCGTTGTACTGTTCAGTGTCGAGCAGATCAAAAGGATAGTAAATTAGAAGATTATTGGTCTGAAATAACAGGAGTGTCAAAAAGATTATTTTACGAAACAAGAATAGATCCACGCACAATCGGAAGAAAAACCGTAAAAGAAGGATATAGAGGTGTTTGTAGAATTGATGTTCTCTCGGCTAAAATTTTTAATGAATTAATGGTTTTGGGGAATATTATTACTGAATAAATTAAAATATGTCATTTTCTATTGGTATCGTTGGTCTGCCAAATGTGGGAAAATCCACTCTTTTTAACGCTTTAACTAGAAGCAAACAAGCTGATGCGCAAAATTATCCTTTTTGTACAATTGATCCTAATGTGGGTGTGGTGGAAGTGCCGGATCAACGATTGCAAAAACTTTCTGAAGTTTCAAAGTCTAAAAAAATAATTCCGACGGTCGTTGAATTTGTGGATATTGCTGGTTTGGTAAAAGGCGCTTCCGAAGGTGCTGGTTTAGGTAACAAATTTTTATCCCATATTCGCGAAGTAGATGCTATTGTGCAGGTGGTACGGGTTTTTTCTGACAGTAATGTAATTCACGTGAATAACAAAGTGGATCCAAAAGGGGATGTGGATGTAATTAATATAGAGCTGGCGTTGGCGGATTTGCAAACTACTACAAAAAGATTAGAAAATACCAAGAAAAATTTAAAAAGTGGTGCTTCCAAAGAGGTGCAAAGACAAGTAGAAATTTTGGAAAGAGTTTTAAAACAGCTACAAGAGGGAAAACCAGCCAGATCTTTAGATTTTACTGAAGAAGAAGCTGTGTTTGTTAAAGAGATGCAACTTTTAACTATGAAGCCGATGCTTTATGTATTAAATACTGATGAAACCGGTGGAGAAAATGTAAAATTAGAAGAATCTGCTACCCAAATTTTAATCTCTGCCAAGTTAGAAGCAGAATTGGCAGAATTGAGTGAGGAAGAAGCTAGAGATTATTTAAAGCAATTAGGCATGGAACAAACTGGTTTGGATAAGTTAATTACTGCCAGTTATAAGCTGCTTGGTCTGATTACCTTTTTAACTTCAGGCGAACCAGAAACCCGAGCTTGGACAGTAAAAGCCGGAGCGAAAGCACCGGAAGCGGCAGGAGTGATTCATACCGATTTCATCAAAGGCTTTGTGAAAGCTGATGTGTGTAACTGGCAAGATTTTGTTGCCTTTGGTGGTTGGTCAGGGATGAAAACAAGTGGAAAATTGCGTTTGGAGGGCAAGGATTATGTGGTGCAAGATGGTGATGTAGTTTATTTCCATATCAATGCCTAGTCAAATCAATTCCTAGTCCAAATTTTCAAAGATTAAAAAAGACCCAACAACGGGTCTTTTTTGTTCCTAGACAACCCCGCCTGTAAAGGCGGGGATCAGCTTGGGTTTGCGCGAGCAAACACGCTGGGCGTATAAAAAAGAAACCACGGCCGTAAGGCCGTGGAGCTTCATTTAAAATGATTGGCAATTGGTTAGTGTTTCAGGGCATGGCTCTCCGCTGCCTTTTCCAGTTATTCCTCCACCAGGAGAACAGATAACTTGATGATTTTCATCATAATAAGAAAAATAGGCATCACAACAAGGTGGTATCACGGAATAGGCGTATCCATCTCCATAGTCGCATTTTTCCATGCCAGGGTGCTTTCCATCTTTATCGGCTAGGGCCTGCACCCAAGCTGGGTCTGGACGGTTATTTTTTA
Organism: uncultured Gammaproteobacteria bacterium; assembly: GCA_964516735.1. Taxonomy (GTDB): domain Bacteria; phylum Patescibacteriota; class Patescibacteriia; order Magasanikbacterales; family GWA2-37-8; genus JAHJCN01. The sequence continues at coordinate 27,047 of CAZEYR010000010.1, read as the reverse complement.
GCACCTTGTTTACTACCTTGTTAGTACAGCCGGTTAAGAATATTGTAAAGACGATAACGGTAGAAATTAGTACTTGTCTCTTATTCATACATATATATTATTTAAATAATTTATTTAGAAGTAAATTTCCAAATTTCACGTCCAACATGTTGAGTAGAGCGCCAATAGAGTAAATTGGGGTATTTTTCTGCCAAAGGTACGGTGTTAAAACCGAGGTTTTCAATCTCTTTCTGACAATCTATGGTAATCCATTGGTTTTTGAATCTAAAGCGAGGGATTAAAAAGATGACAATACCATCTTTTTTTAATATTTTTTTAAATTCGGCAAAGGCGCCAAGATAAACAGCCTTTAACTCTTCGGTTTGTTTGGTTAGTTGTTCCATTGTTTCGTTGCCTTTCATCGGTTTGCCTAAAAACGGCTCACTTACAATTGTATCAATAGATTTTTCTTCTAAAAATGTTGTTAGATTTCTAGCGTCAGCCTGGAAAACCTTAATCGGGGTGGCGGTCTTTGTCCAGTCTATATTTTTTTGGGTGTCTACGATAGCCTTTTCTGAGATGTCTGAAGCGATTAAGTTTTTGTATCCCAATAAGACAGCCTCGGTAATGATTGTGCCGGAACCGCAAAAAGCATCCAATAAAATCCTGTCTTTTGGGGTTTCGGATAAATTAATCATTATCATGGCTAATTTTGGTGGTAACATTCCACTTAGATCGTCGCGTCCGGGGCGGCCAAAATCACGTTCGCCAAATTCTTCAAACGGTTGAATAGCCTGAGTGAGATAAATCTGTTGCTCAAAAATGTTTAAGTCGGCGCCTTTTTTTACTAAATCATTATGGAAAATAGTAGCGGTGTTTTTTGGTTCAACATAGCGTACGGAGCGTCCTAAAAGTTTTAATTCTTTTTTAATTTCTAAACCAAAATTTTTTCGGCCGCCAGCTACAGAGAAAATTAACTTGCCATTAGTAATATATTCATTTAAAAAAGTGGCGATTTCCGGCGGTTTAGTGGAAATATCTAAAAGATGAGAAATTTTAACCGTGCCGCCAAGTTGTTTAATTAAAATTTCCGGATTAATTTCGTTGGTGATTTCTAAGATTAAATTTTTTTCTAATTGTTTAATAACTTTATAATTAATTTTTTCCATTGCAAAAACCGCCTTAATTTCGGCGGTGGAAATTTCTGTTTCTCTGCCTAGAGAAAAAAGCCAGAAGTTATTTTTTGTTTGAAGGAGTGGTAGTGACATTTTTAAGAGTAGTGGTCGGGGCAACGTAAGGAATAAAAATATTTCTTAGGTCTTTTGATATAGGCTGGGCCTTGCTCCGGTTTTCTAATAAAGCGCGGATATTATCATAGTCTTTTATATCCAAACTGTCAACGCTAGCCGAGGCTTGCAAAATGCCGATCGCCTCAGTGTTAGCTATGGTGGTATAAATATTTTGATAGACAAAATAAGTAGTTAGCAAAACTCCAAAAATCATCAAACCGCCTGTTAGCAGATAAATTATTCTCCAAATAGCGAATCTGTCACTTTTTTGTTTAGTAAAAAAGTTACTTATTGACATATAAAATAAGAGTCAGACGCAAATTAACATTAGAACTGGCTGAGTTGGTAGTACGATCAAAGACGGGCACAATATAAAAATTACTAATGTTCAAGAAATAGTCGGCTTGTTTTAAATCGTATAAATAATTTAACACATCATGATATTCGCCGTTAACTGATAAAGACAGATTTATTTGTTGTCCGATCGGATTGTCTAGGTTTGAATTTTCGATTTTTTGAGTGACAGAATTTTTGCTGGCTATGTTTTCTAAGGTGGTAATTAGTTTTAATTCATCTCCTTGGCGATAGATAAATTTTTCATAGCTGGCCACCTCATTTTTAATCTCCTGCGATTTTTTAATAGAAGTGCGAAGATTGTGGGCGTTTTCATTTTTCTTTTCCAAATAAATTAGAACGTTTCTAGTCTCTTTGTTGAGGTCAACTATTTTTTTAACGGTAGGATAAATAATTACTCCTAAAATAGCCAAAACAAAGATAGATAGGGCGCTCACGGAAAAAATAACTTTTTTTTCTAAATTGATAGTCATAATTATTCAGTGATATCATTGGTGACTTTGGGGGCGATCTTAGGAGCTACGGCTTTTTTTAAAATCGGAAAGCCTTTTAATTTAGCTTTCATTTCAAAATTAATATTTTCTTTTTGGAATAATTGTGAAGTAGGGGCAGCGGTTTGTTCTAACCAAGTAATTTTTTTAATCACGTCACTAAAATGTAATAGAGCATCGCGAGTTTTGGCCGTGCCACTGATGATTAAAGTTTGGGTTTCGCGGTCTATTTCCATAGCGTTGATGATAATATCAGGCGGTATAATATTAATAATTTCTAAAACCGGATTAAGGTTTGGAATATAACCTTGAGCGGCAACACCTGCTTCGTGTAGTGTTTTATTAATGGCTCGGATTTCTTGATTATAGGAGCCGTATTCTTTGTTTACCAAGATTGCGCTTTCTGATAAGTTTTTATAACTATCAATTAATGTCATCCAGCTCCAAAGCAAAACAATGGCCATTAGGGCAGTGGTAAAAGTGGCTATTTCCAGGAGGTTTTTAATAAAAATAAAATTGACTATTCCGGATAGTTTTTTCTTTTTGGTCGGAGATAAGATGTTGAGATTAAGTTCCATCATAGTTTAAAATGGATTTTGAGCGGCTCTGAGAGCTAAACCGATTGCCGAAGAAAATCCTAAACCTTTTTCTCGGTCAGCCTCTCCAAAATGTTTATTATTTAAATTTTTCCAGGCATTTCCCGGTTTGGCGCTGACTTTGATTTTTTTGGAAATCTCTTCAGCTAAACCTTTGGTGGCTGCCACCCCGCCGCACATGGTAATGTGGGTGATAGGATTGGTATCAATAAAATGTCCTTGGTAAAAGTTAATAGTTTTTTTAATATCATCAATCAATTTGTCAGTTAGGTTGTTTACTAATTTTAGATATTTAGGATGATTTTTGTCGTAAGCTAAACCATTTTTTAATTTTAATGTTTCCGCGGCCGAATGTTCCATTTTTAAGCCCTGGGCAATCGCTGTGGTGAGTAATTCTCCGGAGAAATCTAGATTCGTGCTAAATTGGATAGTGTCGCGATCATAAATAATCAGGCTGGATCGAGTGGCGCCAACATCCAATATGGCCCGAGCCTCGCCAGTGTATTGTTTGTTGGCGGTTATCATAGCCCGAGAGATGGACATCGCTTCAATTTCCAAGGCGGCCGGTGTCAGTCCAGCGCTTTCCAATAAATAAGTATAAGAGTCAGCGATAATTTTGGGCACTGCTCCGATTAAAACTTTAGAATTTTGGTTTTTTTCTTCTTTGTTAATTATTTGCCAATCTAAATAAGCCTCCTCTAAATCAAAAGGTAGATGTTTTTTGGCTTGAAACAAGATATCGTCGTCGGTTAATTCTTCTGGCAGGGAATCTACTTCAATTAATTTAAGAAAAGTTTTGGGCTCGGGCAGATCAACCACCGTCCAAGGTGATTTTATGGGTTTAAGGTCATTGTCTTTGCCGAGTAAATGTAAAAGTTTTTTACGGACATTTTCCGGTTGCTGGATCTCGCCGTTGACAATATAACCGGGGGGCAATTTAATAGAGCGAACCTCCTTGATTTTATAATAAGGTTGAAATCCCAAAGAAGGCATTCGCACTAAATGAGAACTTTTTTCCAGCTGAACTAGCTTGATGGAAAGGTCGCCGATATCCAAGCCAAAGGCGTCATAAAATGGATTTTGTCCAAACATAGTTTAGAAAGATTGTGCTAAAGAGTACATAGGCATGATAACTGAAACGGCAATACCAGCTACGCCTAAGCCAAGCAATAAAATAATAACCGGTTCGATAATAGTAGAAAAATTTTTCATGGTAGCATCTACTTCGTTGCCATAATATTCTGCTAATTCGCCGAGCATGTGTTCAGATTGGCCTGTTTCTTCGCCTACCATGACCATTTCCGTCACCATCGGCGGAAAAATTTTAGGAGAACGAGCCAAAATGCCAGACAGCTGGTCGCCTTTTTTAAGATCTTCTGAAGTAGCGTAAAGTTTTTCTTTATAAATTACATTGCCTAATACATCGCCGGTAATTTTGACCGCTTCAATAATAGGAATGGAGCTTTCTAAAAGGGAAGATAGGGTCAGGGTAAAGCGGGCTAGGTTGATTTTTTTTATAATCGGACCGGCAATTGGTAAATGGAGGTTGGTGTTGTGCATGAAGCGTTTAAATTTTGGTAGGGTGTAAAGTTTTTTAAAAGTGGCGATTAAGACTATCACCACCGCTAACACGATCAAGCCGACATAAGTGGTAAAAATTAATTGACCAAAGTCGGTAATTTTAATCAAAATACGGGTTGGCAAAGGCAGTTCGGCATTAAATTCTTTGAACATGACCATAAGCTTGGGTAAAACAAAAACTACGATTTCGATAGCGATACCGACCATAGCCACCACGATAACTGCCGGATAAATCATCGCTCCACGAATTTTAGACATTAATTCTTGACTTTTTTTCATCTGGGAATGAGTTTGCTCTAAAGCCTGTTCTAACTTGCCGGAGGTTTCGCCGGCGGCAATCATACTGGTATATATTTCTGGAAAAATTTTAGGGTGTTGTTTGAGAGCTTCACTAAGCTGTTTTCCTTTTTCTACCTCAGCCTTGACTTCGCCGATGACCCGTTTGAGTTTTCGGTTTTCTATTTCTTCACTCAAGATTTTGAGGCCAGCCACAATAGACAAACCGGCCTTAACCATGATGCTTAAATGATGGATAAAAAGAGTCTTTTGGATAAAAGGCACAAAAGTTAGGTGTTCAGACACCCAATTGTTCATTTTTTCTTCAAACGGAGAAAGTTGTTTTGGTTTTTTGCCTCCTTTGGTTTCCATATTATTCTTTAGTCACTCTTAAAATCTCGCTAATATCCGTGATGCCACTTTTGGCTTTGATCAGACCATCTTCCAACATAGTGATCATTCCGTGGGCGCGGGCGTAATCTTTAATATCATCAGCAGTGGCATGTTCGTTGATTTTTCTAGTTAAGCCGTCGTCCACCTCCATTATTTCATAAATGCCAATGCGTCCTTTGTGGCCGGTTTGACCACAGCGACGACAGCCTTCGCCTCGATAAAATACCATGTTTTCCAATTTTTTTTCGGTGGGTTTTAGTTTTACATTATTATCTTTGAATAATTTGCCAATTTTTTCGGTATTAAACACTTTGGCCAGCTCGGTGGTGGCTGCTTTGTCCAATTTGTATTCTCTACGACAATATTGGCAAATTTTGCGTACCAAACGTTGGGCAATGATAATGTTGGCGGTGTAGGCTACTAAAAATGGTGGTACACCCATATCCACCAAGCGAGGCAGGGTGGTTGGGGCATCGTTGGTATGGAGGGTAGAAAGCACCAAATGACCGGTCATAGCGGCGTGGATAGCAATTTCCGCAGTTTCTTGATCGCGGATCTCGCCAACCATGATGATATTTGGGTCTTGGCGAAGAAAAGCGCGCAAACCAGAGGCAAAAGTAAAGCCAATTTTGGGATTGATCTGGCTTTGGTTGACGCCCGGCATACGATATTCAATCGGGTCTTCAATTGTGGAAATATTAACACCTGGCTGATTTAAAATACCCAAAACAGAATAAAGAGTGGTGGTTTTACCACTGCCGGTTGGACCGGTAACCAGAATCATGCCATGCGGTTTGCGAATGGCGGCGTCCACCAATTTACGAGGACCTTCTAAAAAGCCCAAATCGTCCAAACTAACTGGTTTGGTGCCTTCGTGCAAAATACGCATTACCACTTTTTCACCATCATAAACTGGGATAATAGAAACACGAAAAGCTAGTTTTTCTTCTTGAATTTGAATCTTAAAACGGCCGTCTTGGGGGATCATGTGCTCGTCAATCTTTAAATTGGCCAATATTTTTAGCCTAGCCATTACTCCGTTTTGAATGTTTTTCGGCAAAGTCATGACATTCTTTAAAACGCCATCAATACGATAACGGATTGCCATTTCTTTTTCGGCCGGCTCAATATGAATATCCGAAGCTCCCTCATAAACCGCGTGTTCTAAAATGCTATTTACTATATTGATAATCGGCGCTTCCTCGGCGGCTTTTTTGAGGTCTTTGGCGCTGGTTTCGCCACCTTCTTCGCTTTGTTGGACAATCAACATGTCTTCTTCTAATTCAGCATGGTAACGGCGAAGAGCGTCTTTGAGATCACTTGGGGTGGTAATGTAGATTTTTGGCTCTAAACCGGTCTTGCGACGTAAAAATTCCACGGTTTGGATGTCAGATGGGTCGGTCATGGCCAATTTTATGTCGTTTTTGTCTTTATCAAAGGCAACTACTTGGTGTGTGCCAGCTACGGGGCCAGGAATTAGATTTAGAATGTCTTTTTTAATCTCTCGGCCTTTTAAAGCCACAAACGGGGCATCAAAAAAATCGCCCGCTTTTTCATAAAGAGCGGTCTCTTCAATAATGCCATCGGCAATTAATATTTCTTCCAGATTTTTTTTGAGTTTGGTGGCTTTGGCTTGGGAAGCGCGTAAAACAGCCGGAGTTACCCCCATTTTATACTTTTTTAATATTTCTTTTAAATTGCTTGCCGATAACATATAATAGAAGTAGTTAAAAATACTTCTGTCTGGAGATATTATAGCACATTTAGAGAAAGGCTGACAGGGGATAACGTGCCAGTTGACTTTTTCTGCGAATATGCTATTATATTGGCAATATTTAAAAGACCTTCGCTTTACTTTTGCCCTGCTCCGGTAAAGGTAAAAGACTTAATTTAAAACTTATTTATGAAGAAGTACGAATTATTGCTGGTTTTGCCGGGCACTTTAGATGAAAAAGAGGCCGAGGTAAAGTCTCAAGAGATTTTAGAATTAGTTAAAAAGCATAGTGAAGAAGCAGAATTAACTACCATGGGTAAAAACCGTTTGGCTTATCCAGTCAAACAGATTCGCTATGGTTATTTTTATACTGTAATTTTTCAAGCTGACGCCAAAGAATTGAAAAAACTGCAGGATAAATTGAATTTGATGCGCGATTTGTTGCGTGCAGTGATTTCTGTTCATAATCCAAATTGGGCTAAGGTAGAAAAGATTTCCTATGTCACTTCTGATGTTGGTTTGAACACCAATACCAGTGAAGAAAAAACAGCGGTTCAACCGGTAGTAGAAGTAAAAGAAAATAAAGACGTTAAAGAAACCGTTGAAGCCAAAAAAATTGATATGAAAGATATAGATAAAAAATTAGATGAAATTTTGGACGGCGGAATGATTACTGGGGTGTAATTAATTCATTAAGATCAAATTAATATGGATCTCAATCGTGCCACAATTATCGGTAATTTAACACGGGATCCGGAATTGCGCAGTTTGCCAACCGGCAAATCAGTTGCCACTTTTTCGTTGGCCACCAATCGTTTTTGGACCGATGCCAATGGCCAAAAGCAAAAACAGGCCGAGTTCCACAATATTGTGATGTGGGGCAAACTGGCCGAGATTGCTAGTCAATATTTAAAGAAAGGCCGCAAGGCTTATGTGGAAGGCCGATTGCAGACAAGAGAATGGACCGGTCAAGACGGAGTAAAACGCTATCGTACCGAAATCGTTGCCGACAATATGATCATGTTGGACGGCAAAGGTGATGGAAATGCTCCAGCCTTTGGTAGCAGTAATAATAATGTTTCCGCTACTACTGAAGAAACGGCTGCACCAGTTAAAGAAGTAGTGGAAGAAGAGATTAAAGTTGAAGATATCCCATTTTAAAATAATATAAAATTATGGTAAACAATAAAGACCAAAAGAAAAAAGTTTGTTTTTACTGCACTAATGATAAAATCGCGGTAGATTACAAAGATGTGGGCAATTTACGTCGTTTTGTATCTTCTTATATGAAGATTGCTCCGCAGCGCCGCAGTGGCTTGTGCGCCAAACATCAACGTCAGGTCGCCAATGCCATCAAACGCGCTCGTCAAGCCGCCTTGATGTCTGCAGTACCTAGATAATTTTCACCGAATTTTAACACGGTACGCCTAAGCGTATCGTGTTTTGTTTATAGGCTATGTCCAATTGGCAAGAATTAAAAAATAATCCGCGCCTCAAAAAAATTTTTGAGGAAAAAATACTCATCACACGTTTGATTAGAGAATTTTTTTGGTCGGAAGGTTTTGTAGAGCCGGAAACTCCAACGGCCCTTAAATTGCCGGGCCAAGAGCCATATCTCAATCCAGTGCCAGTGGTTTTACATGGACCAAGAGGTGAAGAGTACACTTTTCGTTTGCAAACTTCGCCGGAATTTGCCATGAAAAAATTATTAGCCGCTGGTTGGAATAAAATTTTCCAGATTTGTAAATGTTTTAGAGATTATGAAGATTTTGGCGGTCGACATAATACCGAATTTACTATGATTGAGTGGTACCGAGCGCCCGGAGACTTTTTTCAGATTATGGATGATACGGAAAAACTTTTTAAATTTGTTGGTAAAAAATTAGGAAAAGAAAAAATAAAATATAATGGTTTTATAATAGATTTCATGAGTGATTGGGAAAGAATTACCTTGAAAGAACTTTGGAAAAAATATATTGGAATAAATCTGGATGATTATTTAACCGCAGAAAAAATGAGGGAGTTGGCTAAAGAAAGAGGCTATCAGGTGGCAGCAAATGAGGCCTATGAAGATGCTTTTTATAAAATATTTTTAAATGAAATAGAAAATAAATTAGGGACAAGCAAGCCAGTATTTATTTATGATTATCCGACACAGATGGCCTCTCTTTCCAGATGTTGTGAAGATAAAAGATACGCTGAGAGGTTTGAATTATATATAGGCGGGTTGGAGTTGGCCAATGCTTTTGGTGAGCTGACTAATTCAGATGAGCAAAAAGCTAGATTGGAATCCGACCGCGAACATCGCCAGATGATGGGGCGTCCAACTTGGCCAGTGGATCCGGATTTTATTGCCGCTCTGCAAGCAGGTATTCCGCCAGCTGGGGGTATTGCCTTGGGTGTGGATCGTATGGTATTATTGTTTACCGAAGCAAGGGATTTAAATGAAGTAATATTTCAATCAATTAAAGATCAATTAACCAATTAAATATATGGCATCAACAAGTGAAGTAAGAAAGGGCGTGGTAATTCGCCATCAAAATGATTTGTTTGTGGTGGTGGAATCTCAACATATCAATCCGGGCAAGGGCGCGGCTTTTGTGCGAGTGCGTATGAAAAGTTTGGCTTCCGGCAAAGTGATTGAGATGACGTATAAAACCAGTGAAACCGTAGATATTGTGGAAGTTTCTTTCCAAACCATGCAATATTTATATAAAACCGGTGACAATTTTGCTTTTATGAATATGAGCACGTATGAGCAAATTGAGATGAATGGAGATTTGGTAGGTGAGGATGCCAAGTATTTAAAAGAAGGTTTGGAAGTGGTGGTCGGTTTGTATGAAGAAAGACCGGTCAGTATTCAATTACCAAAGAAAATTCAATATAAAGTGGTGGAAGCTCCGCCGGCTGTGCGTGGCGACAGTGCCGCCGGTAATGTGACGAAAGAAATCAAGCTGGACAATGGTTTGTTGGTGCAGGCTCCAATTTTTATCAAAGAAGGCGAAGAGATTTTGGTAAATACTGAAACCGGTGAATATTCTGCTAGAGCTACCAATTAATAATATTGAACATAAAAAAATTCCCCCAAGTGGGGAATTTTTTTATTCAATCTCATCAAGCGATCCAAAATCATCAGAGCTATCTTCTTCTTTAAGTTCGTTTAATTCTTCGTTGTTTTCTCCTTCGCCTTCAATGCCAAACCCTTCTAAATCTCCTTCGTTAAATCCTTCGCCCGGTTTTAACATAGGTGTTAAATTAATGAATTAGTTTTGGTTGGAAACCAATTTTGTGCGGCTATTATAGAAGACTAAAATCATTTTGTCAATCATCAAGGTCTTTTTATTGACAAATTAGCCAAAAAATGCTTTAATTAAAACGTTTCTTGACGTGTTCGATTCGTCGGGGTCTGACCAGACTTTGATGGGGCACCAGAGTCTGATTAGATGGGAATACCGAGACGAGAAGTCGTTTTCCCGCGAGCAAAGGCGGCTCTGACAAAAGAATGACGGTCATTGCCCGTCACCTTCCGGGAGCTCCGTCGTCATCCGCGGTCGCTACGGCTAGGTTTTCTCCGGGAGTCGGTGTTGGGGCTCCTGCTGAATGGGTGCAAATTATGAGGGACAAGCCCTCGGGCACCCAGACCGAATTCCCCGTCTCGGGGGTCTGGCTCGCCGTCAAGAAACATTAGGGGCCGCCGCAACACCGGCGGCCCCATTTCCTCTCTTTTGACTTTTTGTGGATTTTTGATAAAATATTTAAGTTCTGTCTTTCGTTTATTGCGAGCATCATATACTATAAGGTATATGATGCCGCTCCTCGGTCATGAAAAATAAACCAAGCTTTATTTTTCGCGACTCTCGTCGCGAGCATCATATAACGGCTATTATCCCAGTTTTCCAAACTGGTGACACGGGTTCGACTCCCGTTGCTCGCTCATAATAGGAATTTTTTCACCAGAGAACTAAAAATACCTTCAAAACGGAGGTATTTTTTTGGATAGTAAACTAATCTGTGTTAAAATATATTAAAATATTTTATTAAGAATATGGAGACAAAAACACTATTAAAATTATTATATAAAATTTCTGATCAAATTGTAGAGTTTTACCTTAAAGATAGCCTAAGAAAGATTAAAAGACTTAAAAATGCTGTAAAAAGTAATAAAGAATAAAAATATGAGCGAGCGATTGGGGAATAACGAGAAGTTAGAGATGGGGCAAAAAGGATTAGGAGAGTTGAGAGAATTTGTTCGGAATAAGGTTGAAACAACAGAAGAAAAATTAGAAGCCTCTCTCAGAGAAGCTGAAATTTCTGGCGTGAATCCAGAAAAATTAGCCGAACTTCGAACCGAATTCAAAAACAGTGGAAAAAAGTTGAAAAAATTTTTATTTTATACATTGTTGTTGCTTTTTAGTGGTTTTTTGGAGGATGATAAAATAGAAAATCCTAGTGATTATTTAAAATTTTCTTTGCGCGAGGAAGCCCAAAAAGAACTGGATCGATTTGGAATTACTAAAGAAAGGAAGAAGGCGATGGTGCCGATCGTTAGTGATATGGTATATCGCACAGTGACGCCATTTTGGACTAACTCCGAAGCTATTTGGTATCTGCTCAAAGAAATTCCATATAATTTAGTTAACGACAGGGATGTTACAGAAATTTCTATGCCAGATGATGAGGACAAGGCAATAGAATCAGTTGAAGAAAAGTTGCCCAAGGGGACCTATGCTAGACAGTCTGCTCATGGAATCGCGTGGGAGGTCAGGAAACCGCAGATAGACGATACAGTTCACAGTTATATTAAAAATTATCATCCGGACAGGGAAGATGCGTGGCGTTTTTATTTGGGTTTGCCTCAGCAGAATGATACTTTTGGAATTTCGCTTTATCAGCCAAGCCGTAGTGGGGAAGATAAATATTACTATAAGATAAATAACTGGATCAATAAATTTGCTTCATCACTCGACGGTTATGGTGAAAATGATTTTAAACCCGTTAAAGCGATTTTGGATTTGTATGATAAAAGAACTTTCGCGGAAGAAAATTGGCCAGCTATTTTGATAGATGAAAATTATCCGATGAAAGATGATTTTGAAATTGCTGTAATGGGGACTTTTAGTTTATTTAAGGGGATCGACGAACAAGGGGCGTATATTGCCTATTATGATCGTTGGGATTTGGGTGATAGTCCAGAGGGAGAAAAAGGTATTTTAGGCAGACCGTTTGAAATTTATGATCGAATTTATTATGATCCAAAAACATTTGATATCATTCCAGACTAAGAGAACACTAAAAAGACAAAAACACAGAGGCCCCATTGCATCCGTAGATGATCAATGGGGCCTTTAACGCTAGCTCTTGTCTCCATAGCTTACACCTCCTTACTTTTTGGAGACTTTGCAGGCCAGGTAGGCGCCGAAAGCGCCGCCCAAGCCATAGGAAATGATGCCAGCCGCTCGGAAGCTGAAGCCGTCCGGGTTGTAGACCTTGATCATCTCGTGCAACGCCGGTACCAGCATACTGGCAAAAGCGTTGACAAAAGTGATTGCGACAATCCAGCCGGTTTTGTTGGTGGCGGTCATCTTGGCCCACAGAGTGTTGATGAACCACTCGGCAAGCGCGATGGCAAACACCACGGTTAGCGCCCAAGCGCCGGACAAGCCGTAAACACCCCAAGAAAGGGTGTGGGCGGCGGCGATGCTAGCGATCGCCAGGGAAAGAACCCAGAGCCACTGTTTATAGCGTGTCATCATGACACTTTTTCTCCATCGGGCACCATGGCCCGAACAGTTGATCCAAGGTTATTATTAGCATAAAATAGTTTAAAAAACAAGCAATGTTGACAAAATCTTAGAGTTTAGTATAATATAGTTCATTATTGCGGTAGTAGTTCAGTTGGTAGAACGTCTCC
>CAZEYR010000010.1:0-14363 GCA_964516735.1 uncultured Gammaproteobacteria bacterium | reverse complement strand
TTTAGTATAATATAGTTCATTATTGCGGTAGTAGTTCAGTTGGTAGAACGTCTCCTTGCCAAGGAGAAGGTCGCCGGTTCGAATCCGGTCTACCGCTCACAGCGGAAAATGGGAGAAAAAGGAACGCAAAGGCGTTCTTTAATATTATATCGCGGGGTAGAGCAACCCGGCAGCTCGGCGGGCCCATAACCCGCAGGTTCTCGGTTCAAATCCGAGCCCCGCAACAAAATACAAAGACACGCTATAAGCGTGTCTTTGTATTTTGTTGCGCTAACCGCACATAAGCTAGAGGTTGTTCAATAAACAAAAAACAGGCTGTTTAGCCTGTTTTTTGTTTATTACTATTTTTATAATCCATCCTGATTATTTTCGCTTAATTCTTTTTGAAAATAATCATCATACATATCCCAGAAAGTCATAAAAAGCGAAGCGATTACCGGCCCCACCACCAACCCGGAAATACCAAACATCAGCAAGCCGCCTAAAGTAGAAAACAACACAATCACCGGATGCATCTGGGTATCTTTACCGACCAAAATTGGCCGGATAAAATTATCTATTACCGAGATTACCAAAAAGCCAAAAGCTAAAATGGTGAGTCCTTCCCAAACACGTCCGGTGGCGAGCATAAACATTCCGGCCGGAAACCAGATAAGAGCCGTGCCAAATGGAGGTAAAATTGAAGCCAAGACCATCAGCAAGCCCCAGATAAAAGCGCCATCTACCCCAGTCACCAAAAAGAGCAACGCCCCCAGCATGCCTTGCACTATTCCCACCACCACGGTGCCTTTGAGAGTGGCGCTGGTGGTGGAAGTAAATTTTTTATACAGAATTTTTTCGTATCTATCGCCAATGGGGCAAAGGTGCATCAAATATTTGAGCATTTTATCTCCGTCGCGCAAAAAGAAAAACAAGGTATAAAACATTAAAATAAACATGGCAATAAATACCACAGAGTTTTGGGTTAAGTTTTTGACATTGGTAAAAATTAAAGAAGCGGGGGCTTTGGAAATATCAGAAAATTTTTCCGCCCAAAATTGATTATCAATCTGTATATTGGTCGCCACCGGTATATTTTTTATCCAGCTGGTTATATCCTGAAAGGAAGAGGCGATTTGTTCTTTATTATTACCAATAGTGTTGTATAGATCAATAGACTCGGCCGCGAGCAGGGTGCCGACCAAAGCCAGAGGAATAATCAAAGTAATAAAAATTGCGGCTAGGGTCAAACCGGCGCTTAAAGATTTAAATTTTAAATGTTTGAGTATTTTTTTATAGAGCGGGTTAAAAATTATTGCAATTACCGCCGCCCAAAAAATTGGGTAGGCGAAAGGCTTGATCATGTATAAAAAAACTATTGAGATCAAAGCCAAAATGCCAAAAAATATAATGTGGCGAATTTTGGTAAATTCCATAATTTAATTTTTAATAAATATATTTATATTTTAACAAAAATTGTTGATTTAGACAATTGGATTTTCGGTTGGCTCGGGGGAAATCTTTTTAGTCTCCAGAATTTCTTTGACCATGTCTTTGGTGATTACATTAAAATTTAAAATTAAACCAACATAAATCAGTCCGCCCAACAAGACTGACCAAACAATGCTTAACGGTTGCAGGGTATAAAGAGCGAGCCCCATTAAAAGGCTGGCTAAACTGATTTTGAAAAAGTTTTTGAAACTAGGCAAGGTGCCAGAATAATAGACAGCTAAAGAAAATAGACACAGACCGGCAAACAGTTCGGAAAAAAGGCTAACTCCGGCCGCGCCAGACACTCCGTAGCGAGGGATAAAGTATAAAAAGCCAATGATGCTCAAAATCGCGTCGGCCAAATAGACCCACATAGCTTGTTTTTGGCGGTTGATAGCCAGCAAAATATAGCCAAATACTATTCCGAAAGATAGACCCAGCATTTTCCAAGCCAAAATGTTCAAAATCGCCCCAGAGCCGGAAAAATTTTTTCCAGCCACAAAAACCATTATTGGTTGGGAAATCACAATTGCACCGGCGATAATCGGCAAAAGAAAAGTGTTGACCAAAGTAAAGCTCCACTGCTGGCGTTCGCGGAATTCGGCTTTTTTATTTTGCGACCAGCTGGCGGTCAAAAGCGGCAACATCATGCCCATCAAAAGCGAGGGAATAGGAATAATGGTTTCAACCACTCGAACGGCCGCGCCGTAGAGTCCAACGTTGGCTTGACTGTCGTGTAAAGACAAGATAATTTTGTCGCCTTGCAGATAGAAAGCGTTAAAAATTACAGATAAAGCCACTGGCCAAATTTTTTTCCAGAGAGCTCGACTAACTTCGCGATCAATTTGAAAACGCAAACCGCGGCTGTGGAGCCATAAATATAAAGTGTTGACAATGGCGGCAATGGTAACAACCGAAACCATTGGTAAAAAGCCGTAATTTTGTCTGGAAATTAAAAAAGCGCCGATGAGCAAAGTGAGGCGGCCAAGAATTTCGGCGATGGCTTGAGTATGAGTTTTTAATTCGGCTTGATAATAAGCGATAAAAATTTGATTGAGGTAAACTGTGAAAAAGCTGACAGATAAAATAGCGGCAGCGATTTTGATTGGGGTCGGATAGGGGAAAAATAAAATGACGAGAGGCGCTAGACCGTTGAAAATAAGAGCAGTAATAAAACGCCAAGTAAAAATAGTGTTGAGTAGGCGTTTTTTGTCAAAATGTGGCTCGCCAAGCATGTTGGCGGTAACGACGGTGAAGCCAAAATCGCTAAAAATGCCAAAAAATTGCAAAAAACTGCTGGCAGTGATGTACCAGCCAAATTGTTCCACACCCAAAGCCCGGGTCATAATCATGACCGTTAAAACTCCGAGCAGGGTGCTGATAGCTTTGCCAGAGATTTGAAAGACGGTGTTGAAGGCGATTTGGCGTTTGAGAGACATATTGATAGGTAGTATATCATTTATTGCTCGGTTTTTCAATCAATGATATACTAAATAATGCTATGAAAAAATTTACTATATTCAATTTATATTGTTTGTTAATTTTTAGCTTAATTTTTGGCTGCCCAGCGGCGGTATTGGCCGATGATGCGGCGTCGCCTAATCTGGACACGTTGACTGCTGTAGGAGAAGTTATGCCTGAAGCAGAACCGGTCTATGAACCATACATTTCGGTTGGACTTTGGAAAACCAAAGATCCGGTAAAATTTAAGTCGGAGTTTGATTATACCGTTTTGGCCGGTGATGAAGAAAAGGGTGTTTTATTAGCCGATCAAACCGCGGTTTTGAGCTATAAAGCCGGGGTCTACACCCTTAAAAGCGCGGATTTAAATTTTACCAGCAAAAATTTTATTAAGTTGCTTCCGGCTGATCCAAATCATTACTTTGTTTTAACCAATTACGAGCGTAAATTATCCAAAAAAGCCAAAGAAAATTATAATGCTTATCGCGGCGAATTGATCTATAAATATTCACCGAAGAGTGCGATGCCGTATGTGATCAATCGGTTGCTTTTAGATACCTATGTGGCGGGAATTGGTGAAGTGTCCGATGGTTCGGCCGTGGAGTATATTCGGGCGGTGCTCGTGGCGGCTCGCTCGTATGCCTATTTTAATATAAATTACGGCGATCCCAAAACCAAATTTTTTGATGTTTATGCTAACACGTATGATCAGTTATATTTAGGGTATAATTGCGAATTATTGCGCCCAAATGTGGTTCAAGCGGCCGGTGATACCTATGGGCAGATGGTAACATATAATGACCAACCGGTAACGACTCCATATTTTAGTAATTCTGGCGGAAGTACTAAGGGCTGGAAAGAAGTATGGGGCGGTCAAGACAAGCCGTGGCTAAAGAGCGTGGTGTGCGATCATGATCTAGAGAGTAAAAAATCCGGACACGGAGTCGGTATGAGCACACATGATGCGTCGCATCGAGCCATGGATGATGGTTGGAGCTATGATCAAATATTAACTTACTATTATTCGGACACGGTAGTTGAAAGAATTTATTAAATATGTTTGGAAAAACTTCGCGTAAATTACTTTTTCGAAAAATACTTTTTAGCTCCATTATCACTATGTTGGTGTTATCTGGGGCTGTAATAGTAATTTTTTTTACAAATAGAGATGCTTTAATAAAATAAAACCACCGTTTGCGGTGGTTTTTTTGTTTTTATTTTGTTTTTTCGTTGTGATATTGTTTGTCTGCGGAAGCAAAATCTAAAAGCATCTGACGAACTTGGTGCGGGTGAGGCACTTTGTTTAAAGTAAATTTGGGCACGGAACCAGCAGTTTGAATTACCACATCGCCATAATCAAAAATAGAAGGAAAAAAACCATTAACGGCGGACACAGCATCTTGGATTTGATAAAGATCGACTTCGCTCACGGTACGGCCAAAAAGGCTGTGTTGCTCTACATCCAACATACGATCATTGGTAATAATAGTGACATCCAAATAAAAAGCAATAAAATAAGAATAGAAAAATAGTAAAATGGACAGATAATAAACACTGGCGCAAAGAACTAAAATTGGGCCGGAAGCTAGGCCGGACACCAGATCGGGAAAGATATTTAAAATTAAGAAATAAACCCCCAGTGGGACAATCGTCAACCCAATAAACAGTAAGATGGTCGGCATAAACATCCAAGGATGTTGGCGAATTACATATAGTTTATCTTCATAAGTTTTTCGACGAATAAAATCGTTAATGTTCATATTAAAAATTATTTATTTGTTCGCCGGTAAAGAGATTTTTAAACCATTCATAATTAAAAATGGTCACAGTATATGACCAATCAGTATGGCGCAAAAAATACCATGTTCCAAAAAATATTAAAATAGTCAAAGCGATAATTAGAAAAGTGATTAAGAGACTCACCCAAGAAGACGAACCGGTATTGATAATATGTGTAATATTGATTAGAGAAAAAATGGCGAATACCACTAAAAAAAGACCGTATAAAATTAAAAAAATAAAAAGCGGGATAGTAATTATCATAAATTTATAAAAGAGTTTGTATTTTGGGTGGTTCGTAGCCGAGATGAGCGTAAGCAGCCGGGGTGGCGCGACGTCCGCGTGGAGTGCGCTCTAAAAAGCCGATTTGCAATAAATATGGCTCGTAAATATTTTCAATCGTATCATTTTCTTCGGCAATGGCGGCGGATAAGGTGCTGAGTCCGGCAGGTCCACCATTAAATTTTTCGATCAGAATTTTTAAAAGACGGCGATCAATTTCGTCTAAACCAAATTTGTCTACTTGAAGCATTCCCAAAGCCTCGTCAGTAATTGTTCGATTAATTTTTCCTTCGGCTTTGACTTCGGCAAAATCACGGACGCGTTTGAGTAGGCGATTGGCAATTCTTGGAGTACGACGACAACGTTCGGCGATTAGACTGGTGGCTTCCGGTTCGATCGCTACTTGTAAAAGTCCAGCATTGCGATTGACGATTTTTTCCAAATCTGGTTGTTCATAAAAATTTAAATGGAAAGTGTGGCCAAAACGGTCGCGTAAAGGCCCGGAGATCAAACTCATTTTGGTAGTGGCGCCAATCAAGGTAAATTTGGCTAGTGGCATGCGTATAGTGCGGGCGGCTGGGCCACTGCCCAAAATAATATCCAAAGAGTAGTCTTCCAAAGCCGGATAGAGCACCTCCTCAATCGTTTTATTTAGGCGGTGTATTTCGTCAATAAATAAAATTTCACCATTTTGTAAATTGGATAAAATGGCTGCCAAATCGCCAACTTTTTCTAAAGCCGGTCCGGAAGTGGTTTTGATATTGCCATTCATTTCTTTGGCGATAATGTGCGAGAGGGTAGTTTTTCCCAATCCCGGATTGCCATATAATAAGACATGTTCCAACGGTTCGTTGCGTTTTTTGGCGGCTTCAATTGATATTTTTAAGTTTTGTTTGATTGGTTCTTGACCGACGAAATCTTCCAATTGTTGAGGGCGGAGAGTGAACTCAACAGACTCTTCTTCTTTATCAGCCTCAGATTTTACTAGACGTTCTTCGTTTTGATTATTTTCTGTCATAATGTTAATATTTTATTATAGTAAACTATTAAAGTCAAAGTATATGAATAATTTAGAAAAAGAAAACGAAGCTTGGCCGCGTCGTAATGCGGCGGAAGGAAGAGAAACAAGTTTTGAAAGCAAAGAAAAGCGCGATGAGGAACTAGAAAAAAAGCTGGCAGCCAAAGAAAGGGCAGAACAAATGGCGCACGAAGTAAAAACGACCAAAAAACAGATGCAAAATATCACTGCCAACATGCAACAGGTGCTAAAAGCGGTGCGGGCCATACGCGATCAGCTGGGATTGCTTCAAAGTGGTCAGGTGCCATCAGTGGCGAGAGACGAAGAAGCTCTGGCGAATCTAAAAAAACGATTAGCTCGTTTGAATAGCGAGTTGGGCGATTTAAAAATGGCATTGGTAGAAGAATATGTTGATGAGGTACACAAAGAAAATCCGGAATGGGATGAAAATATGGTGAAAAATAAAGCGGAAAAACTAGCCGATTTGACGATTAAGAAAATTAGCGAATAGCATATAAATGAAATAAAAAATTTTGTGTGGATAACTTAAAAAAGTTATCCACTTTTTTATCCTTTTTTGCCGATTTATATGGTCGAAGTGGAAATATTTGGCAGTCATTTTTAAAAGTGGTATAATAAAAATCCGTGAGAGTCTGATTACTATATATAGTGTTTAAAAATTTGTTTGACCACTACATATAGTAATTAATTAAAACACCATATTATGTTTCAAAAGATAAAAAAGAGGGATGGTCGTTTAGAAAAATTTGATTCAGAAAAAATCACTAAGGCGATGATTAGAGCCGGCGCCGCTACCGGTGAATTTGATGAAAAAGCCGCCAATCGTTTGACTGTTAAAGTTTTGAATATCGCCGAAGAAACTATGAAGGGCGCTCCGACTGTAGAACGGATCCAAGATATTGTAGAAGAAGTGTTGTTATCTTCCGCTTACAAGAAAACTGCCAAGGCCTACATCTTGTACCGTGAACAGCATAATCAGATGAGAGACATTTCTGACGCCGCCAATGTCAATTTGGTGGATCAATATTTGGAACAATTGGATTGGCAGGTTAATGAAAATAGCAACATGACCTTTTCTTTACAAGGTTTGAACAACTATATTTCTTCAGAAATCAGTAAAGTTTATTGGTTGACTAAAATTTATCCAAATGAGATTAAAGAAGCTTATTTAAACGGCGATTATCACATCCACGATTTGAATATTTTATCCGTCTATTGCGTGGGTTGGGATTTGTTTGATTTGTTACAAGAAGGTTTTAGAGGTGTGCCGGGTAAAATTGAAAGTAAGCCGCCAAAACATTTTCGCGCCGCTTTAGGCCAGATTGTTAATTTCTTTTATACTCTGCAAGGCGAGGCGGCTGGCGCCCAAGCCTTATCCAATTTTGATACTTTGCTCGCTCCGTTTATTCGCTACGACAAATTGAGTTATGAAGACGTGCGTCAGGCTTTGCAGGAGTTCGTTTTCAATGTTAATGTGCCAACCCGCGTGGGTTTTCAGACTCCATTTACCAACGTTACTTTGGATTTAAATGTGCCAAGCTATTACGCCAAACAGCCGGTAATTATTGGTGGCAAACCACAAAAAGAATGTTACAGTGATTTTCAGAAAGAAATGGACATGTTTAACAAAGCCTTTTTTGAAGTGATGACCGCTGGCGATGCGACCGGTCGCGTGTTTACTTTCCCAATTCCGACTTATAACATTACCAAAGATTTCAACTGGGAAAATCCAAATCTGAAGGGATTGTGGGATATGAGCGCCAAGTATGGCATTCCATATTTTTCTAACTTTGTAAATTCTGATATGAATCCGGAAGATGCCCGCAGTATGTGTTGTCGTTTGCGCATTGACAATCGTCAATTGGAAAAAAGAGGCGGTGGTTTGTTCGGTGCTAATCCGTTGACCGGTTCAATTGGGGTGGTGACTATCAATTTGCCGCGCATTGGTTATCAGGCTAAAAACGAGATTGAGTTTTTTGATCGCCTGGAAAGATTGATGAATTTGGCCAAGAGCAGTTTGGAAATTAAGAGAAAGGTATTGGAAAAATTTACTGAAAAAAATCTTTATCCATATGTTAAGTATTATCTGCGCAACATCAAAAAGCGTTATGGTACTTATTGGAAAAATCATTTTTCCACCATTGGTATCGTGGGTATGAATGAAGCCTGCTTAAATCTCTTGCAAGAGAATATCGCTAGCGAAAAAGGCCATGCTTTTGCCACTAGAGTAATGGATTTTATGCGCAGTAAATTGGCTGAGTTTCAAAAAGAAACTGGTAATAACTATAATTTGGAAGCTACTCCGGCTGAAGGCACTTCTTATCGCTTGGCTAAACGTGACAAAGAAAAATTTCCAGAAATTGTTTGTGCTAATGAAGCTGAATACAAGAAAGGCGCGGCTCCGTTTTATACCAACTCTACTCAATTGCCGGTTAATTTTACTGATGACATTTTTGAAGCTTTGGACTTGCAGGATGATTTGCAGACTAAATACACCGGTGGTACAGTCGTGCATATCTTTGTGGGTGAAAAGATTAAAGACGGTAACACTGTAAAAAATATGGTGAAGAAAATTTGTTCCAATTATCATCTGCCATATTTCACTTTTTCTCCAACTTTCTCGGTTTGCCCGTCGCATGGTTATATCGCCGGTGAACATTTTACTTGTCCATCTTGTACTGCCAAATGTGAAGTGTACTCTAGAATTGTGGGATATATTCGCCCAGTCAATCAGTGGCATCATGGTAAAAAATCCGAATTTAAAGTCCGTAAGACTTTTAAAGTCTGTTAATCTGTGAAGGGGGCGGGCCAAGGCTCGCCCTTTTTATTCCTAATTTATATGCGTTTTGGTGGTTTCCAACGATTTTCTATGATTGATTTTCAGGAAAAGATTTGCTCTATCGGGTTTACCCAGGGGTGTAATTTTCGTTGTCCGTATTGCCACAATCCAGAATTAGTAGAACCAGATCAGTTTGGTGAAACAATCGCTGAAGAAAAAATTTTGGAATTTTTACAGGAACGTTTGGGTAAGATTGACGGGGTGGTGATTACCGGGGGAGAGCCTACAATTCATCATGACCTATTGTCTTTTATCAAAAAAATTAAAGGCATGGGTTTTTTGGTAAAATTAGACACTAACGGCAGTCATCCGGATAAATTATCCGAGATTTTGCAGAGTGGTTTGGTGGATTATGTCGCCATGGATATTAAAGGGCCAGAGGGTAGATACGCGGAAATTACCCGAGTACCAATTGTGGTAGAAAATATCAGAAGAAGTATTAGAATGATTATGGATTCTGGTGTGCCTTATGAGTTTCGTACAACAGTAGTGGCCGGAATGCTCAACGATCAGGATATCTTAGGGATTGCTCGGATGATTTTTGGTGCCAGGTTGTTTATTTTGCAGAAATTTTTACCAACTAAAACAATTGATCCGGATTTTTTACAAGAGGACACTTATGATGATTTGGATTTTGAAAAGCTTCGCCAATCGGTGCTTGGATTGGTGAAGGAGTGTCAAATAAGATAGGTGCTTGTACAAAAAACCCTCGGTTAAACGAGGGTTTTTTGTTGTGTGCCGCGGGCGGGAATCGAACCCGCACGCCCGAAGGCGCAGGATTTTAAGTCCTGTGCGTCTACCAATTCCGCCACCGCGGCGTTTTTCACGATATAAATATATCACAAGTCCTGACGGAAATCAAGAGAAATGGTATAATGTATTTATGCACAGGAAAATTAACAAGCGAGGGTTCACTCTTTTGGAAATCCTAGTCGCTATAGGTATTTTTTTGATTTTTGCCATAGGGATTTACAGCGGAATTAGCATGATTTTTAAAATCGTTTATCAATCTAGAATGAAAATCTTGGAAACCGCTATTTTGAGTGAACAGCTGGAAATCGCTCGTAATTTACCATATGAAAGTGTTGGAATTGTGGGAGGTTTGCCTTCAGGGTTACTGGCGCACGAAAAAACCGTTACCAGAAACGGTAAAGATTTTACAGTCGTGACCACAGTTAGAAACATTGACGATGCCTATGATGGCTCCCTGGGAGGCGCGCCCAATGATACAGCTCCAGCGGATTATAAATTGGTAGAAATTTCGGCGATTTGTCAAAATTGCACTCAGCAAAAGCCAATTATCTTATCCACTATCGTAGCTCCAAAAAGTTTGGAGGGGGCTAGTGACAACGGGGCTTTATTTATCAATGTTTTTGATGCCAACGGTTTGCCGGTGACAGGGGCAAATGTGCACATAGTAAACACTTCTCCGCAAAATCCTCTTACTGTTGACGATGTGACAGATAATGAAGGTATGTTGCGGTTGATTGATGCTCCGACCGGTACGCTGAGTTATCAGATCACTGTCACCAAAGGGGGATATTCCACCGATCAAACAATTAATTCTAGTGAAAGTAATCCTAACCCGCTCAAACCCCCGGCCAATGTGGTCAGCAAGACTATTACTGAAATTAGTTTTGCAATTGACGCCTTGGGAAGTTTAAATTTGCGTACAATGAATGGCTCTTGTTCACCGATAGGTGGAATAAGTTTTAATATTAATGGAGAAAAAGTAATCGGTACCAATCCCAATATTTATAAATACGCTAATATTTTTTCTACTGATGGAAATGGTGATAAAAGTTTGGCTGGTTTGGAATGGGACAAGTATCTAATTTCTTTGGCGGACACCAGCTATGATATAGCTGGCTCGGTGCCTATTTTACCGCTTAATTTGACGCCCGGACTAAATCAAGAAATGTCTTTGGTTTTGCGCGCTCATTCCGAAAATTCGCTTTTGATTAAAGTTTTGGATGCCGGCACCCAATTACCATTGTCTGATTCCACGGTTCGTTTGACCGGCACTGGTTATGATCAGGCATATACTACAGGTTTGGGTTATGTGCGACAAACGGATTGGTCAGGTGGGGGTGGACAGAGCGATTTTTTGGTAGAGGATAGATATTTTGTTGATAGTGGCACTTTAGATACGGACTCTCCAGCCGGAGATGTAAAATTAAAAAAAGTAGGTGGAAATTATATCAATAGTGGCTGGCTGGAATCGTCCACTTTTGATCTAGGCATGGCTGTTAATTTTAATAATATTTATTGGACATTGTTGGCCCAGCCGATTAAAACGGGTGATGATCCTTTAGTTTTTCAGTTGGCAGCCGGCGATGAGATCAATCCGGAAATTTGGGAATATGTTGGTCCAGATGGTACGTCGGCGACCTACTATACGGCCACTAATAATGTAATTTGGAGTGGTTTAGACGAGAAAAGATATTTACGGTATAAGGCTTTTTTTAACACGGCTGATGTGGGTTATACGCCAATTTTATCCGAAGTGGCCTTTACTTATACTAATAGTTGCACTCCACCCGGACAGAGTTTTTTTAGTGAATTATCGGCCGGTACTTATAATCTTGAAATTTCTCGTAATGGTTATGCCACGAACAGCGGAACAATAGAAGTGAGTGGCAACAGTGAGATAACTATCAATTTGTCTACCCAAGATTAAGATTATGAAAATAAATCACAAAGGTTTTACTTTGATAGAAATTTTGGTGGCGATGGGAATAATGACTTTGATCGTTAGTGGTATCACAGGGATTTTATTGTATAGTTTTAAATCCAATAAGATTATTTGGGAGCAATTATCCACGCAAAATGAAGGGCGTCGAGTGGTCCAAGATTTTACCAAAGAATTACGCACAGCCACCGCTTCTAGTATTGGTGCTTATGCCATTGGCGCAGCCGGCCCTCAACAGATTATTTTTTATAGCGATGTTGACAGTGATGGTTTACGAGAGAGAATTAGATATTTTTTAGACAACAAGACTTTAAAAAAAGGGGTAATCAAACCGGCTGGCAATCCGTTGACCTACAGTATAGCCAACGAAACAATCGTGGAGATTGCCCACGATATTGCCAATGGCGCGAATCCAGTTTTTTATTATTATGATCAAAATTATGTCGGTGAAGCTACTAATTTTTTGTCTGATCCGGTCAGCTCAACTGCAGTAAGGGTGGTAAAAATTACTTTGGACATGGAAGAAGACCCCTATGCTTCGCCGGCGCCATTCCATATTGAAACCGAGGTAGAAGTTAGAAATTTAAAAGATAATTAAATGTGAAATCGAATTTTTTTAAAAAATTAAAGCAAGATCAGACCGGTAATATTTTGTTGGCGGCTGTAGTGTTTGGCTTTATTATCTTTACTTTGATTGTGGCTGGGGTATCTAGCTATGCTATCAATGAAAATAGAGCTTCTGGCAGAAAACATGGTCGTGAAATGGCTTTTCAGATTGCCGAAGCGGGAATTAATTATTATCGTTGGCATTTGGCGCATAATAAGACGGATTATCAAGATGGTACCGGTCAGTCTGGTCCTTATATACATGAATACAAAGACAAAGAAGGGAATATAATTGGGCATTATTCGTTAGATATCACCGTTCCGGCCAGTGGCTCTACTGTGGTGACGGTAATTTCTACCGGTTGGTTGGATTCTCAACCGGAAAGCCGAAGAAAAATCAAAGCTAGAATCGGTTTTCCGTCTTTGGCCGACTATGCTTTTTTAACTAATGGTGATATTTGGATCGGCGATAATGAAGAAGTGCACGGAAAAATGCATGCCAATGGCGGTATACGTTTTGATGGCACAGGAGATGCCCCAATCACTAGCGCAGTGCCGACCTATTTATGCAAAGAACATTTGGGTTGCGGCAATATTGCCAAGCCCGGTATTTGGGGAGATGGCACCCCACAATCTTACTGGCAGTTTCCTGTGCCGGCTAAAGATTTTCAAGCGGTGACGGCCAAATTAGCAGAAATTAAAGTTGGAGCGCAGAATGGTGGCATTTATTTAACTTCTTCCGGCAAGCAAGGCTGGCGCTTACAATTTTTAGCTTCTGGCAAAATAAATATTTCCAAGGTAAATACTACGAATTGCTATAAGGGGCAAGATGTAAATGATACTAAATATGTTTGGTACTGCGTGGATGCTAAAACCTACGGCCCGACGTCCGAATATGATATTCCGGCCAACGGTTATGTCTATGTAGAAGATATGGTCTGGGTAGATGGCACCATCAATGGGCGAGTAACAGTAGGCACTGCTGCCGGAAAATCAATTATAATTAACGGTAATTTGTTGTATACAGCCAAAGACGGTAATCATGTATTGGGTCTGATTGCCGAGCAGGACATTTTGGTACCGCACAATTCACTTGATAATTTGGAAGTAGATGCAGCAGTGTTGGCTCAAAACGGTTCAGCCCAAAGATATTATTATCCAGGTGATATGAAAGACAGTCTAACCATTTATGGTTCAATTATTTCCAACGGTCTGTGGACATGGTCTTGGGTATCCGGTGGCGGTTCAATAGTTTCCGGCTATAGGAATACTATTTCCACCTATGATGCTAATTTGACTTATGGTCCACCGCCGGCTTTTCCAGTTGGTTCGGAATACCATTTGATTAGTTGGGAGGAGATTAAATAATTTGCCAAAAACGAAAGATTAGTATAATTTAAATATATAATAAAAATTAGTAATTTAAGCGTTTTTATGATTAGAAAATTAGTCATTCCAGTCGCTGGTTTAGGCACACGTTTTTTACCGGCCACCAAAGCTCAGCCTAAAGAAATGTTGCCGATTGTGGATAAGCCAATCATCCAATATGTGGTGGAAGAGGCAGTGGCTTCCGGTATTACGGATATTATCATGGTAACCGGTCCGTCCAAACGAGCGGTAGAAGACCATTTCAGTCCGAATTACGAATTGATTAATTGGCTTAAAAAACAAAATAAAATAGAAATTGCCGATGAAGTAAAAAAAATTGCCGACATGGCTAATTTTATCTTCATTCGACAAAAAGGTCCGTATGGTAATGGTACGCCAGTGTTATGCGCTAAAAATTTAATTGGCGATGAGCCGTTTGCTGTGGTGTGGGGTGATGAGTTTCATTATGCCCCTAAAAAACCGCGCTTAAAACAGTTGATTGAGGTTTTTGAAAAGTATAAAGATCCCGTAATTACCGGTTATCCGATTGATGATGGCGGTACCAAAAAATATGGGGTGATTGATGGTGTACAAATTGAAAAAAATGTTTTTCAAGTAAAAAATATTTTAGAAAAACCGGGTCCAGATAAGGCCCCCACCAGATTGGGGAGTATTGGCGGCTATGTTCTAACCCCGGATATTTTTGAAGAATTAGAAAATACCAAAGTAGGCAAGGACGGCGAACTGTGGCTGGTGGATGCTTTGTTTAAGCTATCTAAAAAACGTCCAATTTATGCCAGAGTAGTGGATAGCCAGTATTATGATAC
>CAZEYR010000009.1:0-34728 GCA_964516735.1 uncultured Gammaproteobacteria bacterium | reverse complement strand
AAAATAAAGTCGGAAATATCCGGACTAAACAAAATGAGGGCAAGAGATATTATTGACGACGAGGAATATTTAAAAGAAAAAGAGATATTAAAAAAACAATTAGACAAATTACAACAAAAAACCGAAACAAAAGAAGAGGCGGAAAGAATAATTGAACTGACAAAAGAAAAATATATATTTTGTGCCTATGCACGAAAAAGATATTTGAACGGCGATGAAAATGTGAAAAGAGAGATACTGGAAGATTTAGGTTCGAACCGAGAAATTAAAGACAAAAAAGTGCTAATCTCACTTGAAAAATGGTTTATACCAATTTATTTGATGACAAAAAAACACAACGACGAAATGGCAAGGTTAGAACCGGAAAAATTTGGCTATGATTACAACAAAAACGAAGCCTTATATAGGCTCCGTTCGTCTTGGCTCCGCGGGTGGGATTCGGACCCACGACCAATTGGTTAACAGCCAACTGCGCTACCGCTGCGCTACCGCGGAATTTAAGTTTTCTGAAAGCTTAAAATATTATAGACAAACCGAGCACAAAAGTCAAGGGTGTAAAATTAGCCATTTTACATCAATTGCAGCAAATTGTCTTCGTGACGAGCTTTTCTGCAAACCACCTCCAAAATATTCCTGGTCCCAAATTGACGCCCATCCAAATAACCGGACATCGCCGCCTCGGCTAGCCAGCCGGAATCAATCCAATCAAACAGCCATTCATGGGTGTATCTTGGATCCTCCTGCGAGATTCCCGCCCCGATTGTCTTTAGCCAGCGGCGATTAAACACCTCTTGCGAACCCAAACTCGGAGCCATTATAATCGGCAAACCTAAAGCCGAATAAAACACCAACTCACTGGGTTTGGTCCAAAGCATATCTGTCGTGCGTAAAGTTCTGTTCAACGCTTTAAAATAATCGGGTTTTTCTACCGCGTAGATAATATTCAAATTATGTCCCCAAATTTTTAACAAACCCAATCGATCAATCTGTTTTTTAAAATATAAATAGACATCGTTGCGAGTACCGGCCACCAAATTAAAATTTATCTCGCCGGCCAATAATTTTTTCCTCAAACTTTTTAAGATATCATCAGCCAAGGCTCGCTGCGCCCCTGCTCCACCTACTGCAAAAGTTAGGGTCAACGGGTGATGGTGACGAGATGTCAACTTTATACCTTTTAAAAACTGCCTAACCGTACCGCCATATTTTTTACGATACCTGCGCTCTGGATCTAAATTAATTACTCGATCAGCCAAATCATACTCCAAAGTGTCAAGCGTTTCATCGCCTAAATTTTCTTCCGGTAATGGAAATCCGGTCAAAAATATGTTCTGTTCCTTAACCCCGTATAACTTCAATCTTTCCACTACCCGCCGACAAGGGGCCAAATATTTTATTCGGCTATGTTTTGGATCATAAGGCGCCCAAGCTCTACTCACATCAGCATCGCAGATAACACAATAAATATCTTCTTTAAAATCATGCACCTCGGCAAAAAATGCCACCGCCGGAAAAGTGGTAATTAGCGGAATTTTTTCAGTGTTTAAATACTGAACTAAATTTCTACCCCAGCCAGTTTTGATGGCGCTATATGTATACATCAACTGAAAAGACGGCCGCGACAAATCTCGATGCGGATAAAAATTCGGTATTTTTTGAGCATTATCTATAAAAATATCAAAAAGCGAATCGCCAAAAACTGGTATATTTTTTACCCGAGAAAAATATTCATAAAATTTACGGCTGGAATTCCAAACCCGATAATCGCTCTTTGGAATGCCTTGATAATTATTGGCGTTAATTACCTGACCGGTCGGTGATAAGTGTCGCAATGGATAAGCCGCCCTTTGGTGGCCGTAACCCATGTCCACGGCTACCACCCAAGCTTTATCGTGCATATTTATGTTTTCTTTTATTAATAGCAAATAAAAAACCCATTGTTTTATCAAATTTAGAGGGAAATACCTGCACACCAAAACCATTTTCACGTAATTTATCTTCTAATACTTTATATTCCCTATCCTTTTTATTGTGATACTCCAAAATTACTGTCTCAATCATAGAAAAATCTTCGTCTGTCATACT
Organism: uncultured Gammaproteobacteria bacterium; assembly: GCA_964516735.1. Classification (GTDB taxonomy): domain Bacteria; phylum Patescibacteriota; class Patescibacteriia; order Magasanikbacterales; family GWA2-37-8; genus JAHJCN01. The sequence continues at coordinate 32,643 of CAZEYR010000009.1, read as the reverse complement.
GTCAAACACTTCATACCCCCCTCCTTCAATGTCCATTTTCAAAACAGAAATTTTTTTAATTTTATTTTTAGTACAAAAATCAGCAAAACTCACAGCCTCCACTTTTTTAGTTTGGAAGCCTTCCACACTGATGTTTTGTGCCAACAATCGATGGTTTTGATTATCTGACAAAATCCGTAAATTACGCTGGCCAGACTCGGCAGCCAAGGCGATTCCTACCATTTTAACTCCCTTGATTTTATTTAACTTAATATTTTTTTGCCAGGCCAAAACATTCTCTTCTTCCGGTTCTAAAGCAAAAATTTTTACTTTTGGATTAAGTAACCGACAATAAATACTAAAAAAACCCGCATGCGCCCCCACATCTATAATTGGATAACTGGCCTTAACTATTCTCTCTTCGGCGCTTTTATAATCTCTCACCTTAAAAATCTCCCGCATCACACTTTGGTCTACTTCGTCCCGAATTACTAATTTTATCTCTTGATTATTGAAATTTAAAACAATATCTGTATCTTTATTCATATAAATTATAACTTTTTATCTGGAATTTATCAAACCTTTAGTAATTGGACCGAAATACCCAACCGCCGGATAAATTTGGTTAACTTTTTGAAATACAATTAGAGCTTGTCTAGTTAGTCTGCCGAAATAATTCGTCTCATTGTTGGGTGCGCCCGCCCCGGCGTTGGTTAATTTGTAACCGTTATTATTTAAATATTTTTGTAGTTCTCTCACATCATTACCGACCATGCCTAATTTTAAATCACGCGTAAATAAAAATTTATCTGTCTTTTTTACATTAACCGTATAAACCTCACTTACCCCGCCAGCTTGACTTCTAAATTTAACATACAGCGTTTTTTCTGTCATTTTATATGATTCATTGTATGGTTCCCAACTTACACCCACAAAATCCAGATTATCCGAGATAGCCATTTGATAGACATTATCAACAGAAAAATTTAGGGAATTGTTTAAAAAAGTTGGAGGCAACACCACTTTGGGCATGGATGGAGGAACGAAGCCTCCACCAGCGGTATTGATGGCTGAAAAAATCGCGGTAACCGCAAGGTTGTTGAGCACGTTGGTGTCAGCCCTAGGGTTAGCCGTTGAGCCATCACTCCATTGAGAAAACACATAACCAGAATTGGCAACAGCAGTAATTGCTGAACCGGTAGAATTATATCCTACTAATTGTGCGGCATCGCCGGAAATGGTACCGCCGAAACCTGCAACATAAGAAAGTGTATAAATAAAATCATAAAGAAAATTGCTAACCGCCGAAGTATTGCCGGCTGCATCGCAAGCAATAGCTTTAATAGTGATAGGCGATGTAACGGATAAAGCAGAGGAATATTGTGTTCCTACTGTGCAAGATGGGATAGATCCATCAATTGTATAACGTATTTGGTCAGACCCCACCGAGCTCAAAGCAACATTTTGTGCCACACTGTAATTACCAGCAACCGGGTTAGCTACAATTGTTTCTGGATCAGTCTTGTCTACTGTGATATTAACACTGCTGGTATATTCAAAATCAAGATTGTCAGCATAAATTAAATAATCCACTGTCCCCTCTGTATCGGAAGAATCAACAACATACGTGACGGTCCAAACATTCGCTAAAGAACTACTATCAATCAGGCCATTAATAATTTCACCACCAGAATAAAAATTAACATTCAGACTTGGAGAAATATCGCCACTGGCAGTGAAAGTAAGAGAGATGGTATCACCGACTTTAGCATAAGTAGAAGAACTATTATTAGAAGAGACGTTGATGTTAGTCAAAGAATAAATCGGTACAACTCTTTCTAAATTTATATTAGAGCTCAAATAAAAAGCAGTGCACAGAGGAGGGGCTGCGTTATCACATACTTCTCCCTTTAAACCATAGGCACCGTCAACGACGGCACTGGTATCCCAAACAACATTGGTCGCACTAGTGGCTGAGACAATAGTAGTAGTCGCAAGTCCGTTATAATAATAAATGTTATAGGTAAGATCGTCATTATTTGGGTCGGCAGCTGGATCCCAAGATATGGTAATTTCATTTGAATCATAGGTGGCTCCGGCTATTGGCGTTAAAAAACTAGTTTGATTGGGCGCTAAATTCGGTAGCGGATCAAAATAAAAAGATCCTGTACTAGTAGCCAAACTACCATCATTATAGGTGGCTGTAATAGTGGCACTGACACCGTCAGACGGCGTTCCTCTTCGAGCAAAATGAACATGAACATCCGGACACCCGGATTGAGCGACGGTAGCCCAATTGGATTGATTTCCTGTATACCACATACCGCCATTACTACAAAGTGATAAACTGTGATATTTTAAATCCCAACCACGATTACTGTTGGGAGCGGTATTGTATAATATTATCCAAAAATCTCCCGAAATATCCAAATTTTTCTGACCGAATGTGCCATCAGCGTTGGCGTTTAAAGCCACTAAATAATGGGATGAATTACCAACAACGTGATTATGATTAAAAGCGGTATTACGCCCAATCGTACCAACTAATTCAACGTTAGAACTAGCGCGCCAGTCAGAATTAAAAAATGATACTGCTTTATTTTTATTCACCAGATAAACTTCTAAATCAGCAGAATTAATCAATGACCGTGGCACGGCATTAACTTCAATAAAAAAAGTGGAAGAGGCTTCAGATGTAAATGAATTATTAAAATGCAATAAATGATAGTTTGCCCTTCTAATTTCAGTGCTGGAGGGAACATTATTCCATGTAATAGAAGAGGGGGCAAAAAAAATCTGCGGGTAGATATGGTCCGGACGAACAATGCCGGTGGTCCAAGATCCATTAAGGTCCGCATCTGTCATGGTGTGGGTGGTAGAGGGGGGATAAGCACTACCATTTGCGTAATAATTCCAATACGAACCTCCATCTTGATTGATGCCTAAGACTTCAGCGCTCACAGCAGTTGGGCTACCGGATATGTCAGCTGTTATGTGATAGGAAGAAAACCACGAAACATCTAGGTTTGGATCAATGTCAATATTGCTCACTGTTTCAACCCCGGCCAAAACAACTACGGACTTAAAAATTAAAAATCCGGCTAAAAATAAAATTAATAAAAATTTTAATTTCATAATAACATAAACTTTTTTTGTCTATATTTAATTCTTTATATTTAATCTTTTTTCGTATTTATTTGGCCTGTCAGCGATAATCTTCCTATATATTGCCAATAATTTTACTGTCATGTTTTTGGAAGAAAACTGCTTTGAGCTTTCAAGCGCGCCCGCAGACAATTTTTTACGTAAAACATCATCATTCAAAATAAGTCGTATTTTTTCAATCATTTCTTTTTCAGAATTAACCAAATACCCATTAATACCATCTTTAATAATTTCCGGAGCTACTCCGACTGGGAACGCCACGGGAATAATTCCTTGCGACATCCCCTCAATCATACTCAGACAGAATCCTTCATAACGGGAAACAACTATCATTATACTGCCACATAATACGCATAATTTTTCTTTAATTTCTGGTTTATATAGATTGGTGTGTACGGTGTGTAAACTTATGGCGGATCTCAGCCAAGAACTAATATCTCTATTGGCCGTCATCAAAATACTAAGCTTGGGCACATCTTTAAACGCACGATAAACATAAATGAGGCGATCTAATCCCTTCAATTTAAGGGTAAACACATCCTGTCCAATACGCCCTAAGTAAACAAGAGACGGGGTGTCTGTAATTCTGATTGGGCTATTTTCGAACCAAAAATCTTCTATGGCATTGTGTACTACATGAATTTTTGATTCATTAATTCCACTGTTTATTAAATCATCCTTTACAATCTCCGATGTTGCTATCACAGCTGTAACCCGCTTAGCAACTAAATTTTCAATATCTGCTATATCCCTTAATGGTCGTCTAGTTTTTACATTAAGCTCCTTAATAATTTTTGCCTTTTTTAACTCGTGCCATATTTTCCTTAGCTTCGGTTCAGTCTGGTTAGTACGAGGTGTTGCATAGAGAAACCCAGCAGTCGTGGAACCAAAATGAGAAACGATGGGGGTTGAGAAAGCCAAGAAAGCGATTGGGGTATAAGTGGTTCCTTGGATAATATCACAGCCCAAAACCTTATTTCTATGCTCTAACAAACTAAAAAAGAACAATATATTATTAAAACCTCTCATGTGATGTGGAGCATCTACTAGCTTGACTTTAGGATAAAAATGTTTCACTTCAATACCCTCTCCTTTTAGTTTGCAAGAAATCAGGCTGTTTATACAGCCCGCCCCGGTTTTTAATTTTTTATCTTGGTGAATAAATGCAATCTTCATATAATGATTATATCATAAAAATAGCACATGACCAATTAACTAAAAAATCCGCTATGGTAAGCGGGTTTTTACCGTGTTCCGAGGCTTGGAATCGAACCAAGATAGACAGCTTCAAAGGCTGTTGTCCTACCTTTAGACGACCTCGGAATAGACGTGAGCAACCTAAACCTTCAGCTGTCGTCTCATAGCCAAACTACTAGATAGGATATTTAGCAATAAAACGGCCAAGGCTTGGGTGCCGAACACCAATAACATATGCGAATTATAGTAATTTGTCAAGGAGAAGCCATTTGGAAAGGCTAAAGCTAAATACGGATCCAGCCAACGTAATCCCAAATAAACCACGCCCATGGTGATACTGATACTAATGACGGTAAATACTGCTGCTTCTATCACATATGGGCCGCGAATAAACCATGTACTGGCCCCTACCAAACGCTTGATACCAATCTCGGTATGTTGGGTAAAGATAGAGACGCGGATAGTGTTAAAAATAATCAAAAAGGAAATAATGGCGAATAAAATAGATAGCCCCATACCCATTTTTTCCACCCGACTGGTAATATTCTGAATACGATCGATTGCCTCTTCGTGTTGGTCAAAACTCTTAGCTTCAACCAAATTTTCATATTCTGGAACACTAATAGCATTAATAATTGTTTTATAATCCTTGGGTTCGCGGGTCTTAATAATAATTGTTGGACCGAACGGATTATCTCCCAACTCTTGTAAAGCATCCAATACTTCCTTACTCAATTTATGTCTATCTTGAAAGCTCTTTAACACTTCCTCTTTAGACAAAACCGACAATTCTACTACCTCTGGAAAAGCCGACACATAACTTTTAATCTCAGACAACTGCTTGTCAGTGATACTAGACACCATATACAAACTGACATTGATCTGATTTTTTACCAACCCAACGGCCTCTTTGGTAATCACATCTACCGACCATAAAGTATTCACCGACAAAAGCATCAAAATCAAAATCATTACGGTCATAAAGGACAAACCGGCATTGCGTATAATATCTTGAATGGCAAATTTGACTATTCTTAAAAATGAAGTCATAAAATTTAAAGTCTATATTTCCCTTCTTCTTCATCGGATACAATTTCACCGTCACGCAGGGTGATTACACGACGACGCAAATGATTAACAATCTCACGATTATGAGTAGTTAATAAAATAGTAGTGCCAAATTCATTAATTTTTTTCAAAATTTCAATAATTTCTAAAGTATTGATGGAATCCAGATTGCCGGTTGGCTCATCCGCAATAATAATTTTTGGACGGTGCACCAAAGATCTGGCTATCGCCACCCTCTGTTGTTCACCGCCAGAAACCTGTAATGGATAACGATTCATTTTATCGGACAGGCCAACAATTTCCAAAACTTGTGGCACAACGGTCCGAATCCGATATTGAGGCTCACCTACCACCTCCAAAGCGAAAGCTACATTTTCGTACAAAGTTTTTTTCGGCAATAATTTAAAATCTTGAAAAATCATGCCGATTTGACGACGTAAATAAGGAATATCACTTGGACCGATATCGCTAATATCCCATTCTCCAATCTCCACTTTACCTTTAGTCGGCCTCTCTTCGGCAATCAAAAGTCTGGTTAAGGTCGTCTTGCCGGTACCGCTTTGGCCAACCAATGACACAAATTCCCCGGCTTTGATATGGAGACTTATATCACGAAGAGCCACCGAATCACGACTATAAATTTTTGATACGCCGTGTAGTTTAATCATACGCTAATAATTATACCATAAACCAGAAAAAATCAAAAATTGCCCAAAAACGGCCTTGTGTACAAAATGAGCCACCTCGGAGGATCGAACTCCGGACCTTCTCGTTACGAGTGAGATGCTCTACCAACTGAGCTAAGGTGGCAAAATCTTCCTTATTATAATTAAAAAACCTACAAAGTCAATTCATTAAGTATTTTTTGTAATTCAATTGGCACCTCATGATACACCAACTCCACCCCTTTCTCACCCAGTCCAATTTTTATTGCCTGCTTAATAAATGGATTTTCCCAAACGTTTTGTCTCCCCAATTCCTTAGCCTGACCATTAAAAAATAATAAGACTTTTTCCACCAACCGGGCGCTCACCGGACTGTGCTGATATAAAAAAGTTAAAAAGGCCAAAGCAGATGCCTCCGTCGCCACCTGATTATTACCGGCCAAAATCAAACCGACTTTTGGTTCTACCACTTTAGCCGATAGGGCTTTGGTTAATAAATATTTATCCGGCCCCAAATTAACTTGAGCCTTGGTGCCAGTAAACAACGTTAATCTTAATTTGTCTTCTACGGCCGCGCTAATTTCTGTCATCTTGGCAAAAAATTTATCTTGTTTAGGATATTTTTTAATTTTAGATCTCTTAGCGAATAAATTTATAAACTGACTAAACGGTCCATCAGCGTGAAACTCTACTCGACTATCCAAACGCAGAAGACCAACTAAATTTTTGAAACCTAAACTAACACCGGCCTGGGTATGCGTGCTAAGACGAGGCAAGCTAACAATATGATCAACTTCTTTTATTAAATCGGTAACAAAAAAACCATTTGACCAAGACACAGTCTTCGCGGATTGAAAATTATAATAGCTATCCCATCCCCTCTTTTCAAAAGCCGTGAACTCAATCTTTTTTATCAACTTTCCACCGGCTTCATAAAAACACTTACCGCTATCACCAGAAATGTAACCGTTCGCGCCCTGTACCACGTGTTCTACCCCGGATTGATCGCCCACAATCACCTGAGCGCCCCGAGATGATAACAAATTCGCCATGGCCAAGACAGATAGCGGATGAGTAGTAGCAGGAAACGGATCAGCTGAATTAACGGCTGGTTTTAACAATACGGTTTGCCCGGATTTGAGCCATGCTAGATCATCAGAAACTAGCAACGCGGCCTGTTGAATTTTAGAAATTATTTCTTGATCGGACGAACCCCGTTCAGCCCCGATAATATGGACTTTAGACATGTATTAAAATAATATACTGGCTGTTTTATTTATTACTAATTCCCCAATCTTCAACTTCATTTTCCGTTAAATTAGGCAATCTTTTATTTTCAATCACCATTGATTTAAGTATGGCTTCCATCCATTGACGAGCCGCGCTCGGATTCGTTTTTTGAATTTCCTTAACATATTTAGGTTTAAACATAGAATCAAAACCATCCATAAAAGAATTTACCAGATCTTCTTTTTTACCAAAATTTAGACCTGCTGCTTTGGCGCCTTTAAGCAGCTTTCTAAGGCCATATACAATATCACGCATATCTTTTAGATGCCCCCTCCTTACCCCATCATAGTCAGCTGAATAGTTCTCATATTTGCGAAAATTTTTCCAATGCTGGGCAATGCTTATATCTGCAATTTCAGCTGCCATAGTAACATTAGCCGAGTGCAAGGCGTAATGAATATAGCCAACGTTTAATAAAACTGCCATATTTCCACCCATGCGTCTAAAAAATTCATTAAAAAAGCGTGCTTGATCGTCCAAATTTTTGATATCTAATTCTGGCAAATCTAAATTAGCATCACACACCTCTCTGTTAAAAACAGCAAAGGCATCAGAAAAAATTTTTTTTCTTCTATCCTCAGATTCTGTGGCTTCGGCTATCCGATCGTTTGTTTTTAAGAGACGTACCGCCATATGCGGTTGATAGTCTCTCCTCTTAAGAATTACATTCTTTTTACGCAGATCATCTATTGAAGTGAGCTGGCCCTTATAATAAACATAATTTAATTTTGCCACACCCCAATATTCTTCTCCGCGTAGTCCGGATTGATTAAGAAAATGAGCTTTCCCCATAGTATCAACGATAAGGAACTCATCTTTGGCCGCCAAACCTAATATCTGATAACCAAAATCATGTTCATTCTTAGGATCAACCTTAGTCCACGTATCATAATCTTCCAGTTTAATCCCCTCAGCTGAGGGCTTTAAAAAACCACACCCTTTAACGTTTATCGCATAATAGTGAAGTTTTCTGTCTATGAATTGTCCCCCCTCCACTGACCTAACCCTCGTGGTAGAATGCACATCGGGAAAGGTAGCGGTACGCCAATGAGGAGAGTGAACATCCATCATAATATCCCCGCCACTAGGATTAACAAAAACAAAACAATCATCTAATTTTTTTTCGCTTTCAACCAACTCATTGGTTTGGGCCAATTTATAATCACGTCCGGCCTCTAATTTTTTAAATTTTTCTTTAGTTGACGGCAACATTTCCCTGCCTTTTGTTTGTCCGAATCTTTCTGGATCTGGAGTCAATATATTTTCTGTCATATATATATAAATTTATGATAAAAATTAAAAATTATTCCCAATCTCCATAATCGGCCAACCAAATTTCAAATTCTTGATCCTCTGGAGACAGCTCTTTAAATGATACAAAAGATTACAAACCGAGTCAAACTAAATCAACAATTAATAAAACCACAATAAAAAAACATCCCTAATTATAGGAATGTTTTTATGTATTACCTTCAACTCGTCCGACAAGAGCAAACTTTTTGCTGCTGTCGGACTCGCGAGCTGAAGATGTCTTCAACTGGAGCCCCCTGAATTTTGAGTGATCGGCTCCTTGGGCGGGAATTAAGAGGCGGAAAACGAAAAAAAATACACCAAACGATCCATAGCATGAACATCGCAATGATGGATCTGGCGATCCACCAACGCCCGCTGGACCAGTTGACGCCCGGCTTCCTTGTTGCTGAAAGGACCCACCATAATTGCATGGTCGCAAATCCTCTCAACCACAAAACCGCCAGTCGACAACTCGACGATCTGATATTCCGTTTGCGGTGGAATATCTTTTCTTTCCATAAGATAACAAAGGAGTGCCCGACGGCACACATATGGCAGTACCCCTACCAGCTCTTCGCTGATCAGGTACTTGGCGTGGCTGCGTGAATAAAACACCAGACACGCCTGATCGGCTTGGATCGTTCCTTTTAGGAACTCCCCCTCCGTGGTTCGACTAATAACAACCTTCGCCCGGCCACAGATGGCCAACAAAAAAACCAGCAACCTCTGAAACATGTCATCTGCCTCCTTGCCCTCACCGAGAGCATTTTTGTCAAAGACGAACAACAATAACACTTTTTGAAGAAAAAGTCAATATTATAGAAGAAATTTGATTTGAGCGGGATACGAGAATCGAACTCGCGTCTCATGCTTGGGAAGCACGCATACTACCATTGTACTAATCCCGCATTGTAAAAGAGGCAGTTTAGCCGCCCCTTTTTATGTTTTATTCAGCTGTTGTGGGTATAATCTCCTTAAAAGGATCGTGGACTTTAACATATAAATGAATGTTGGCTTTTTTGGCCAAGGTGTCCAAAAAGGTATCAATGCTTGGGAAACGGAACAAAATGTGACTAGCCGAAACTTTTTTAACATTAACCATTTTTCCACTAGCATTTTTTTCTTTTTCCGTTTTAATATCATCCACTTTAATAATATGATAACCAAATTCAGTTTCTACCAAAGCCTGAGACAACTCACCTTTTTTTAAAGCAAAAGCAACATTTTCAAACTCCGGTACCATATCCCCTTCGGCAAAAAAACCTAAGCTGCCCCCATTATCTTTTGTTCCATCTTCCCCATATTGTTTGGCCATAGTGGCAAAATCAGCTCCGGCTTTAATTTGATCTAACACATTTTGCGCCTTATTGCGTATCTCTTCTCGAGCTTCAATATCAGCAGAAATTTTTTCACCTACTTTTCCACTCAATACATATGGTTTAATCACTTTGCCAGTATAAGTATCCAAATCCCAACCATAACGATCTTTCAATTCTTTATCGGCCGCTTCTATGGTTTCAAATTGCTGTAAAATCTGATCTTTAAGCTCTTTAATATCTGCGTCTTCTACTTTTACACCATAGGCCAAGGCCGCTTCATCAATTAAAATATTGTTAGCCAAACGCCACAAAACTTGATCGGACATTTTTTCCGGCGTTAACTCGGAGGTGTCAGAACCCATTTGTGTATTGTAATCTTTCATTTTTTTAATAGCTCCCATATCTTCTGCGTAATCACTATACAAAACTCTCTGTCCATCTATTTTCATAATTGGCAAACGTAATACTTTAGCTACCGTTACCGTAAAAGTATCAATTTTGTTAAAAGCATAAACTCGAGTAATTCCAACCCCCGCAGTAATTATTATTGCCGCTATCAACACCCCACCCAAACCGGTCAAAAACATTTTAAGACTAGTCTTTTCTTGATTCATAAAAATAAATTAAAAATTATCTTTCTCCTCCCATAAAACACCTCCACCACTTGATAATATTGGAAGTATTATCTAATTCTACTACGTTTTTATACACCTGTCCACTGGACAAATTTTCGGTTTTTTCTTTCGAGACAATAGCCACTTTTTCTCCCGGTTTAACCAAATTTAATTCTAATCGAGCTTTTTCTTCTGCGAAAGCTGGGGATTGCACATATTTTAATAGTTCTAAAGATTCTATTTTTTTAGTTTCTAAATTTCTCACTTCATCTTGTAAACGAGCAATTTCTTGACGGACCTCGTAATCTTGATAATAGGCCCGTCCATAAGCAAAAATTACCAACAAAAAAACTGTCATCAACCCAACGATGAAAAGTTTAGAATGATAAAATTTTTTCTTCCTTGGTCGGTCTGAAACCATATTATTATGATTGCTCCATTTCCGTTATTTCTTTTTGAGTTTCATTTAAAAGATGCCTTATCTCCTCTATTTCTTCTATATTGAGATTCGGAATAATTTTAATAAAACTGTCATAAACCGCTTGACGATTAGAAAGATTTCTTTGACGACGATATCTCTCGCCGGCATCCACAATAATCCCTTGTAATCTCAAGGGGTGAGCAGTTCGCTCTAACTCCAAAAGCACCTGTTCGCTTTTAGTCTCCACTGTTAGATTACCATAATTAAAAATATTAGTCAAAATTCCTCGACGGCGTACAAAAATATCTTTTATGTCTTTATAGCTTGCGGAAGAAATTATCTCGTCAAACCAACTATTCCGACTAATATCTATTACTCTTTCCGATGTAATTACCATTAAATTTTTATTAGCAAAAAACCAAGCTCGGAAAATAATAAAAACCCCGAGCAGCATCCCAAATCCATACAAAGCATATCCCCACCAACCTTGAGCAAACAGCCAAAAAGTAAAAAATGACATGCCGATCATCAACAACACTCCGACTAAATATTGCCAAAAATAAGTTATGATTGATTGGTGAGCAATCTCTAAAATATCCTCATTTTCCCGTAGATGAATTTTTCTAGCCAATAACATATTTATTTTAATTTTTCTTTAAGCGATTCTTCGGCCACTCGCCGATCATCCCAAGGAATTTTTTGGCCATTGGCCACACAAATTACCGTTTCCGTGCCCTTGGCAGTAATAGCCACCACATCGCCCGATTTAGCCAATTCAATCGCTTTTTTAATGCCCTCTCGACGATCTACAACGACAAATAAATTTTCATTATCTTTTTTCCCTGCTTCGCGGGCGCCCTTGGCCAGCATTTCGGCAATTGCTTTGGGGTCTTCATCAAAACAATTTACATCAGAAACTACTACATAATCACATAACTCGCCAGCTATTTGCCCCATTTTACTTCGCTTGCCCACATCTCGCCCGCCACCGTCAGAACCGATTACGGCAATGGTCTTTCCGTTTGTTCCGGCCAACTGGCGCAACGTTTTAAACAAGGCTGCATAGCTTAACGGCTCATGCGCGTAATCCACAATTACTTTAAAATCTTGGCCAGCTTCCACAAATTCCATCCGACCTTCCAATTTTTTAACCTGTACTAAACCTTCGGCAATTTTTTCTCCACTGATCCCTTGGCTTTTAGCCACTGCAATAGCCGCTAAAGCGTTTGGGATATTAAAATCCCCAACTAAATTTAATTTATATTCTTTATTATTAACTACAAATCGCACGCCTCGAACATCCACCGACAATAATTTTCCTTGATTATCAGACTGTTTAACTATGGAATAAGTAATTTTTTTATCCGCTGGAAAATTTAAAAAATAAACATAATGCGGGTCATCAATATTAACCACAATAATTTTTTCTATTCGTTTGCCGTTTAAAATTTTATTATTTTCTTTTTTTAAATCAGAAAATAAGCGACCCTTAGAAAATCTTAGATTTTCAAAACCACCATGTCGTTCGCTATGCTCAGTGCCTAAATTGGTAAAAACCGCGATGTCATAGTGCACCCCCAAATGGCGATTCTGCAAAATTCCCTCAGACGAGGTTTCAATTACTGCATACTGACAACCGGCCTTTAACATTTCTTTAAGCATTCCTTGGATCTGCCCCTTACCCAACATAGACATTTTTTTATCATTGAGCCAGCGTTTATCACCAATTTGAAATTCTACTGTGGACATCAAACCAACCTTATAGCCACCAGCTTGCAAAACCGAAGCTACCAAACGACAAGTGGTGGATTTTCCTTTGGTGCCGGTAATTCCAACCACAATCATTTTTTTGCCAGGAAAACCATAAAAAATATCGGCCAATTGCGGAATCAGGTAGTGATAAGCTTTTTTAAATTTTTCAGTAAACATACTAGCGACGCAGACTAACTTCGTATCTAATTTGTTCCAATTTTTGGAGAGCATTTTTGGACTGATCAAATTTTTGACGATTATAGCCGGTCAAATTCATATCTACCATTTCTGACACAATTGCTTCCGCCACTAAATAACACCTCTCTACCTCGTCAAACTTTTTTTCTGTAGCTGATTTAATTGCATAACGCAAAATTTCCCCTACAACATCCGATAAACCACCGATATAAGTATCGGAATCAATCGCAAAATCTTTTAACTCGCCAATGGTTTTTTTATAAACAAAAGAACTAAACAATTTGGCTTCAGCATACTCTTCAATCGCCGCCCGATATGATCCTTCTTCAAAAATTCCGGTTTCTTTTTTGTTGGCTTTGTTTAAGCCTTGTATAATAGCCTTGGCCTTGTCCAGACAATCTTCAGCTATATCTAAATCATCCCTTTGCAAAGCAAAAATTGCTTTTTTTGACAAATACTGAGCGTCTCCGGCCTGCTTAATTACTTCGCGACGAGTTTCCGAGTAAGACAACAGTTCCTCCCGAACCTTGGTCAAATATTTCTTATCTAGCATAAAATTAAAAAGCTTATCCACCGCTAAACTGCGTTGGCTCTTGATTATTTTCTAAAAATAGTATATCATAATAACGTCTTTTTTGTCTATTTACACACAAAGGCGTAAATAAGCTAAAAGGCCCGGTAGCTCAGCTGGTAGAGCAATTCCCTTTTAAGGAAGAGGTCCTGGGTCCGAATCCCAGCCGGGTCACGATAAAACGCCAATTTATGGCGTTTTTTAAATATAAAATGAAAATATCTATCAGCACCTTCGGGTGCAAGCTCAATCAAGCTGAATCCGATGAATTAAAAAAAACACTAACTAAATTAGGGTTATTTATAGTACCTGCCCAGACTAATGAAGAAATCGCCGTCATTCGAGGATGCGCTGTCACTTGTGGGGCCAGTCGTTCCACCCGTGAAATGATTCGTCGTCTCAAAAAAAACGGAGCTTATATTATTGCTACCGGCTGTTTGGAAAATAACAACTTGCCGGAAATTGATTTAATAGCCAAAAACAACGAAGAAGCCGTCAAAGAAATAATTGCTTTAAACAAAGAAAGCGCCCACGAAACGGAAAAAAATTTGCACGCCACAACCGATCGCACTCGAGCTTTCATCAAGATTCAAAATGGATGTAATTTTAACTGTGCCTATTGTATTATCCCTTCTTTTCGGGGTAAAGCTCGAAGCGTTCCGTCGGAAAAAATTTTAGAAAAAATATTAGAGGTGGAAAAAGACGGTTATCAAGAGATAGTGCTAACCGGAGTAAATATTTGCCAATATCGTCAAGATAAAATGGATTTAACCGGACTTCTAAAATATATTTTAAAAAACACTTCTATCCCCCGCTTGCGATTGGGCTCGCTTGATCCGCGCCTCATCACTCCGGATTTAATTAAGCTGTATAATTCCGACGAACCACGCTTGATGCCTCACTGGCACCTATCTTTGCAATCCGGCTCAGATGAAATATTATCAAAAATGAATCGTTTTTATACAACTAAAAAATATTTGTTGATTTTGCAAAAATTAAAAAAACATTACCCATTCTTTTCTTTTACGACCGATATTATTGTTGGCTTTCCCGGCGAAACTGAAAAAGATTTCCAAGCAACTTGTAGCTTTGTCAAACAAGCCGGTTTTTCTAAAGTGCACATTTTTCCTTATTCTGTCCGCCCGGGCACTGCCGCGGAAAAATTTACCAACCAAGTGCAGGCTAAAATAAAAACCGAACGAGCTAAATTTTTAAACCGAATTTGCACTGAAGCGGCTGCTGATTATAATAAAAAAATAATCGGCCTAATCAGACCGATTTTGATGGAGAGCAAACGCTACGGATTTTATACCGGTTATACCCCCGAATATATTTTAATTAAATATAAAAGCCAACGTTCTCTCAAAAATAAAATTATCAACCTCAAACTGGAGACTGAAAGCTTTTCAAAATAGCTATAATTTTCTCAGGGTTGGCCGGAGGTAAAAGCTGATGCAATTTTTTGCCAAGCAACATTTTTTGTACAGAATTATTCATTAGATCCTTGGCTACTTGAGCCAGTTGCAAACCACTGGTTAATCTTTCATTCAAAGCCACCACCGCATTTTGTTTGGCTAAATAATTTACATTGTCTTCTTGGTGGGTATCCGACATCGGTATTATAACAGCTGGTTTAGACAGTGAGGCTAACTCCGTAATTGAAGAAAATCCTGCCCGGCTAATTACGACATCAGCGGCAGCATAAGCATCTTTCATCTCATCGGTAAAAAATTGATATACATGATAATTTTCAAAAATTTTAGTGGCATTCTCCGCTAATTCTTTTGGTCTTTCACGCCCAACTAAATGGATCACATGCCATTCTTTTGGCCAATGTTGCAAGGCTTCTACCACCATCTGATTAATTTTAGATGAACCAGTCCCCCCGCCCATCGCCAATACCACCGAAGCCCCTTCGGGTATATTAAATTTTTGCCGAGACACCAAATAATTTTCCACTTTCAAATCACGCACCGGATTGCCAATCCACTCGGTCTTTTTGGCGGGGAAATATTGCACACTTTCCTGCAAAGCAGTAGTAATTTTTTTAGCCCAAGGGAAAATTAATTTATTGGCCAAGCCCGGTCGCACATCTTGTTGGTGCACCCAAGCTGGGATTCCCAAAAATGCCGCCGCCCAATGCAAAGGCACACTCACAAAACCGCCGGCGCTAATCAATAAATCCGGTTTTTCTTGTATTAGTAACACCGTGGACTGAATAAAAGCCAACATCAATTTAAAAATATCCAAGAAATTCCGAAGAGAAAAATAACGACGCCATTTTCCGGACTCAATAGCAAAAAAAGGAATTTGATATTTTTCTATCAATTCCTTTTCTGGGCCATTTTTAGTTCCTACCCAAATAAATTCTGCCTCTGGTTGATATTTTTTGTAGATGTCAAAAATTGCCAAAAGTGGCACCACGGGACCCAAAGTTCCGCCGCCAGACAGAATTACTTTCATAGAAGATTAATAATCTCTTAATTTTTTGACCACGTTCATATTTTGGATTTTCTCCAAAGCCTTAGCTTCAATCTGACGAATGCGCTCACGCGTTACCCCAAATTCTTGACCCACTTCTTCCAAAGTGTGAGTCACACCATCAGCTAAGCCAAAACGCATTTCCAAAATCTTCTGTTCACGCGGAGACAAATCTTTTACTGCATCGGTCACATAATCTTTTAAAATCTGTAAGCCAGCCGCTCGATCCGGTGAAACATTTTTTACATCTTCAATAAAATCTTGCAAGGAGGAAGAGTCATCATCATCATCACCCACCGACACTTCTAACGATACAGTATCTTGAGAAATCTTGATAATATGATTGATTTTACCCACCTCTTCACCCATTTCAGCCGCCAGTTCTTCTGGAGTCGGATCGCGACCCAAATCTTGCAACAATCTTCTTTGCACTTGCTGAAAACGATTGATAGTTTCCACCATATGCACTGGAATACGGATAGTGCGAGACTGATCGGCCAAAGCGCGGGTGATGGCCTGACGAATCCACCAAGTGGCATACGTGGAAAATTTATAACCTTTACGATGGTCAAATTTTTTCACCGCTCTAAACAAACCAATATTGCCCTCTTGAATTAGATCCAACAAGGACAAATTTTTCCCAACAAATTTTTTCGCGATAGATACCACCAAACGCAAGTTCGCCTCAATCAATTTAGCCTCGGCAGATTTATCACCTCGTTCTTTACGTTTAGCCAAAGAAACTTCTTCTTCAGAATTAAGTAAGGGAATTTTACCGATTTCACGCAAATACATCTGGATAGAATCGGTAGAAATTTGGCCTAAATCAAACGGCACATCCATATCTGGTTGAGCGCCTTGAAACTGTTTTAAAGTTTCGGTTTGACTAGCTTTATTTCCCAGTAAACCACCAGTCGGCGCTTCTACCACTGACACGCCATTTTTTTCCAAAAGCTCTAAAAACCCTTCATATAAATCCAAATATCTTTCCGGACGAGATAATACTGACAATAATTCTATCTCGGTAATAAACCCGCGATTACGCCCCTTATTTACCAAACTAAAAATTTGCTCGATGGTCGGCTCTGTTACTTTTTCAATTATAAACTCCGGCATTTTTTTCTTGATGATTTTTTTATTGCCGGTTTTATTTTTTTTAAAATTCTTTTCTAATTTTTTAGAAAATGTTTTTTTCACCGCCTTGGGGGCCGTGTTTTTTTTTATCTTTTTGATAATTTTTTTTGCCGGTTTGGCAGCGGCCTTTTTCTTGGCCGACTTTTTTAAAGACATGGCTTTAAATTAAACTTTGTAATAAATTTAAAATTTCTTGAGCTTTCTTTTTATTGTTATCTCTTTCCGCTCTCCGTAATTCCAACTGTAATTCCTGAGAACGTTTTTTCTTCCAATCTTTTTTGATTCTAGCAATCAAAGCTTCTAATTCTTTTCCAGCGTCTCTTTCATTAATTTCCGGAAAATCACGCTCGGCTTGAATCGCCAGCACATCTACCCAGCTTTGACTATTTTCTAATAAAAAAGAATCGCGCCAAGACGCCGGGTTTATTTGCCCGGTATTATAATCATTATTAAACTTTTCGTAAAGAGCTAAAAACTGTCCGGACGGAAAAAAATCTTTCTGCAAAAAACTGGCATAGGCCGAATATAAACTAGGAAATTTTACAAAAAGCGAAAACATTTGACTAAAAATCATATTTTCCGGCTTTTCTGTAATACTAATTGGCTTATTTTGGCTAATTTGAGCCATTTTGTTGAACGACGAACGATTTTCTGAAACCTTGGGGGTTCTAGCGATTTTACGTTTTTTGAGATCATCACGTAAAATCTCCACGTCAACATCCAACTCGTCAGATAGGCGTTTAACCCACTCCCCTTGCTCTATAGTATGCGGAATTTTAATAATCTCATCCAGCAAGGCATCCGCCACAACCTGTTTTTCTTGAGGATTACGCACCATATTTCCCACTAAAATTTTAGCAAAGTACCAATCCATAACATTTTTGGCTTTGGCCACCGCTTCAAACCAAACCGCTAAATTTTTCTTTATGCACTCATCAGCATCTTTACCCGCACCCTCCGGGATGTTAATCACCCGAATATTCATCCCTTCTTGCATAGCTATGTCAATTCCTCGTTTGGCGGCATTTTGACCAGCCGTGTCAGCGTCAAAAGCCATCGCCAAATTATTGGAATATCTTTTTAACAATTTAACTTGTTCCAAAGTTAGAGCCGTACCGGAAGCCGCCACCACATTGGCCATACCCGCTTGGTGGCAAGCTATGACGTCCATCTGCCCTTCTACAAGTACCACCAGATCTTTAGCTTTAATTTCCATTTTTGCCTTGTCTAAACCATAGATTACTCGTGATTTATCATATACCGGTGATTGTGGGGTATTCACATATTTTCCTCCGGACATTTCAGTTTCCACCAACACCCGACCGGTAAAACCGACTACATTGCCATGCACGTCCCAAATTGGAAACATAATCCGACCGCGAAAACGATCATAAACACCTCGACCGGTTTTAATATCTGCTCCGTCGCGTTTGATAGTGAGACCCGCGGCGATTATATCTTCAATCCCAAAACCGTTTTTTAATAAATATTTAGTTAATAAATCCCACTGATCAGGGACGAAGCCGATTTTCCATTTTTCTATAGTTTCAGCGGTCAATTTTCTATCTTCCAAATAATCTCTAGCCGTTTTGGCGCCAGCCATATCCAATAAAAAACGATGAAAAAAATATGCCGCCTTGGCATTAATTTCCAATAAACGATTTTTCTGGCTCTTATTTACCTCCGTTTGAAAATTATTCTCAAGTTTAATGCCGGCTCGCTCGGCTAATAATTTCAGAGCTTCTGGAAAATCCACGCCTTCTATCTCTTGAATAAAGGTAAAAATATCTCCACCCTTACCACAACCAAAACAATGAAAAATTTGCTTTTCCGGATGTACCATAAAAGACGGGCTTTTTTCCCGATGAAAAGGACAAGGGGCTTTCCAATTGGCACCGGCCTTTTTAAGCGGCACATACTCTTGAATCACCTGCACAATGTCTATTTTGTCTTTGATCGCCTGTGTATCTGTCATATAATCTAATTTAACACCATTCTTACTCTTTTCTCAAGGCTTCTATCGGATTTAAATTGGCCGCTTTTTTAGCTGGATATAACCCAAACAAAAACCCAATAAAAGCCGAAAATCCCACCGCCAAAAAAATGGAAGACGGCAGAATGGCATAAACCCATTTCAAACCATAAGAAATTGCTATAATATAAATTAAAAGGGCTAAAATAGCGCCTAATAATATCCCAAATAAACCACCGGCCACTGTAATCAACAAAGCCTCGCTCAAAAACTGCCACATAATATCTTTTTTGCGCGCCCCCAAAGCTTTCCGTAAGCCTATTTCAAAAGTCCTTTCTACTACGGAAACATACATAATATTCATAATGCCTACTCCGCCTACTATTAAAGAAATACAAACCAAAGCCACCAACAAAAAAGTGATCCCGCCAACTACCGTGCCCAACATTTCTCTGGCCTGATCCATGGTATTTATGGCAAAATCATCTTTGACGGGGTCAGTAATATCATGTTCCTCGCGCAAAATTTCCTCTAAATCAGCCACCGTCTGTTCCGATTGGGCGGAATCTTTCATCTTGGCGATAATCTGCCGAACATAATCTATGCCCAGCAGCCTTTTTTGCATAGTCAAAGTTGGCATCACTACCATACTGTCCATATCCATAAAAAAAGACGAACCGCGCTCTTTAGCTACTCCTACCACCCGAAAAGGTTTACCTTTTATATACACCGTTTTACCGGCGGCAGTATCATCACCAAATAAATTTTCTTTTATTTTTGAGCCTAAAACCACCACTTGGGCCAAAGACTCTTCTTCGCTTTCATCGAACATTCGCCCTTCCGCTAATTCAAATTTTTCCACTTCAGGCATACTCGCCCCCTCACCCAACACCAAAGTAGTTTTCGTTTGTCCGTCATAACTAATTATATCTTGTCCGAACACCATGCCATAAGCTGAAGAGACATTGGGGTGTTTTTTAACTAAATCAATATCTTTATTTTTCATGGTAGTAATAGTAATGCCGGTGGATTGACCCATCGCATTTTCATTGGAAGTTTGTTTGGTGCTCGGAATTTTTGTTTCAATAGAAATTAAATCCGGACTAAACGACTCCAATTCTCCCATTATCAAATGATCCAGCCCTTTGCCAGCCGCCATAATAGCGATCACAATAGAAATACCAACAGCAATGCCCAAAATAGTCAGAGCGGAACGGGTGCGCTGATGTTTGATAGTATTGATAGACATTTTAAAAGCAGAGCTAACTCGCATATTATTCGTACCTTAAAGCCTCAATGGGATCCAGATGGCTGGCTCTTTTCGCCGGAATGATTCCAAATACTAGACCAATTCCAATAGAAACTGCACAGCCGAGGAAAATAGAAAATGGTGAGATAACCAAATCCCAATCATAACCTTGGCTGCGGGCAATTGCCGCCACTAGTACAGAAATAAAAATCCCGACAGCGATTCCGATCAAACCGGCAATAAAAGTAATCAAAACTGTTTCAATTAAAAATTGTTCGGTAATTTTTTTGCTTTTAGCGCCGACCGCTTTACGTAAACCAATTTCTCTGGTTCTTTCTTGCACGGCCGCCAGCATAATATTCATAATGCCAATTCCTCCTACTACCAAAGAAATCCCGGCCACAGCCACTAAAAATAACTTAAGAGCATTGGTAATAGTGTTGAGGGCGTCCAAACCTTGGGCCATTGATCGCACGCTAAAATCATCATTTTCCGGATTGGTAATATTATGCCGATCGCGCAAGATATCTTCCACAAAGCTAATACTATCATCGACATTTTCTCCACTATCCACCTTCATACGCATATAGCTGACATAATCTATTCCTAACAATAATTTTTGCGCGCTTTTTATTGGTACAAAGATTTGATTATCTTGATTTTGAAATCCGCTTACTCCGCGAGATTTCATTACCCCAATTACAGTAAAATTAGTTTTTTTAATTTTAATCGTTTTTCCGATAGGGTCATCGCCCAAAAACAGATCGTCCACAATCTGGCTGCCAAGTACCGCCACTCGAGCCACCCCGTTATTTTCTTCATCGGTAAAAAATCTACCACTGGCCACAGCGGCATCTTCTACTGTCGGCAAAGAAGCGCCAGTGCCAACAAAAGTAATGTCAGTTTTATTTTCCCCCCACACCACAGTATCCGTGCCTTTGACATAAGAAGTAAAGGCTAAAACATGAGGATAACCACTTTTAATAACCGCCTCGCCGTCAGCATCTTTCAAACTGGTAATCGTTATTCCGTAGACTGAGGCCGGCGGACCTTTTTCATCAGATTTGCCGGGTAAAACACCAATTAAATTTGAACCCATACTTTTGATTTGATTCAAAATCAAACTCTGGGCCCCGCTTCCTACTGACATCACGATAATTACCGACATGATACCAATAATAATCCCAAGCATGGTCAAAAACGAACGCACCTTATTGCGTCCAATGATATGCCATGAACTATGAATTTCTTCCAATAAATTCATAAACAGAAGATAACTTATTTCTTCAATTCTTTCCCGTCTCTGGCGTACTGTCTAGTCAATACTTGCTGGTCATGCAAAACCATGCCGTCTTTAATAGATAAAATTCTTTTAGCATGTTCGGCGGTATACTTTTCGTGAGTGACCAAAATAATGGTATGCCCTTTTTCATTTAAATCTTGTAAAATTTTCATCACTTGTAAACCGGATTTGGAATCCAAATTACCAGTTGGCTCATCAGCAAAAATCACATCCGGGTTATTAACTAACGCCCGGGCAATCGCCACCCTTTGTTTTTCACCACCAGATAATTGACTAGGGGTGAAATTTAAACGATGACTCAAGCCCACACTGTCCAATAATTTTTTGGCCTGATCTTCTTGTACTTTCGGAGGGATATGATCAGCATACATAAGCGGCATCATCACATTTTCCAAAGCGGTAGAACGCGACAACAAATTAAACGCCTGGAAAATAAATCCTACTTTATGGCTGCGCATTTCTGCCAATTCATCATCAGACAATTTACTCACATCTCGACCATCAAAAATATATTGTCCAGTAGACAATGAATCCAAAAAGCCAAGAATGTGCATCAGGGTGGATTTGCCGGATCCGGACGGACCCATAATAGACACAAATTCACCTTTTTCTATATTAAAATTTAAACCATGTAAAACCGGGGTAGAAATCTCTTCATTTCTATACTCCTTTGTAAGATTTTTTATTTCCACCAAGGCCATATAATTAATTTTTTACACTAATAATTACTTCTTCGCCTTCAACCAACCCGTCCAACACCTCTACTTTGCCATCGTTGCCGCGAATACCTAAAGCGATTGGTTTTTCTATTTCTTTTTTATCTTGCAAAACTCTGACGTATTTACCGTTACCGCCAGTACGCACAGCTCGAGACGGGATCATCAAGACGCCCTCTCGACTGGCTGTCTTCACGATTACGTTAGCCGTCATACCCGGTTTAATTTGTTTATCAGTATCGTCTAAAGCCACTCGCACTTTGTAATAAACTACATCTTGGATTTCCGTGGAAGCTGGATCGATATTGGCAATTTTCCCAGTAAATTTAACTTCATCGCCAAAAGCATCCAAAGTAATAACCACGCTATCACCAAGGTTTATCTTAACCACATCAGTTTCTGGAATATCTACTTTTACTTCGTAATGTGGAGTCAACATTTCTATCACTGCATCGGAAATAGAAATAAATTCACCGGCTTTTTTATTAATTTTAGTCACCACTCCATCAATTGGAGCGCGTAAAATAGCTTTATTGCGATTGGCTACCGCCTGAGCTAAAACAGCGCGATAATAAGCCACGTCCACATCTCGCGGAGGATTTTGAGCGTCCTTCAAAGCCGCCGCCGCTTTGGCAGCCAGCGCTTCATAACCATAATAATTATTTCTAGCAGTCTCAATAGTTTGGGATTGGCTAATTAAGCTAGAATATTTGGAAGTTACATCAGCTCGAGCAGTTTGGATATTTGTTTTTAACCCGTTTAGTTCGCTAATTGACAAACTGTTCCCGGGGAAAGTATTATTTAAGACTTCATTTACAAGATAAAGTAAATCTTTCATGGATAACAACGCTGTTTTTCCAGATTCTACCGCCTGATTAATTTCTTCATGACTGGACGAGGGGGTTAAGCTATTGGCCTTGGCGTCAAAATCTATTTTCTTCATTTTGGTGAAGCTGTAATTATTTTTAGCCTCAGTCAATTTATTCAAAGAAACTGTAGATAAAATATTTTCGTACTCGTCATTGAGCAGGGTGTTATCTATACCTAGAATTTCGTCTGCTCTATATAATGAAGTGGAAAGCGTAATCTGAACATTTTGTAGCACGCCAATAGTATTATCATAGGCATTTTGTACCAACTTACTATTTTCCACTCCCGGCACCACCCCCTGCACGGCGGACAGGTCGGCATTGGCTTTATCCAAAGAAGCCTGCAGCTGCGCGAGATATTCTGGAGTGGAACCGGCCAATTTTTGGTTTAAATTCGCACTAGCCTGTGCTACTGCGGCGTTTAATTCCGCCGCTCGCAAACTAGCCAACAAAACACCGGATTTTACTTTATCCCCCTCTTTGACAAAAACTTTTTCAATCGTACCGCCAGTTTCAAAATGCAACGACAAGTCGTTGGAAGACTCAATATTGCCAGTCGCTTCTACGGTTTGATTAAGGTCGCCTTTTTCCACCTTAGACGTCTCATAATTAACAGCCTTATTTTTATTAATGCATCCAGCATAGGCGCCGTAAACCAAAATCAAAACCGCTAAAATGGCCGGGATTAAAATTTTTTTATTCTTAAAAAGCTTTTTAAATTTATTTATTTTTGTTTCCGCTGGAATTGATATTTTATTAATTTCTTCAGTCATAATTTAAATATTTATTTCAAATGTTTGGTAATCTGCTCGATTAAATCTCTAGTTTGTTTTTCTGGAATCAAAATTATTTTGCCATAGTGTTCCAACACTAAAAACTTATCGCCAGCGGCTATCCCTAAAAGCTTCCTAGCATCTTTTGGAATAACTAACTGCCCCCTTTCCCCCATTACGGCCGTCCCACAAATCGTGCCACCAAAAGCATTTTTACAATTTTGTTTTTTCATGATAAATATGATAAGTATGAAAAATCATATTTATCTTAATACACCCTCGCACTCTTGTCAACCCTGCATCCTACCCTATTTGATACACAAAAAAATTACTTTAAATATTGGTCTTTAATCTTAAAAAAATATTCTTTGGCCGCTTCGTAGGTGTTGGGGATAATTCCATCCAAGATCGCTTCTTCAATGGCAGTTTTTATCTCCCCAACATACGGACCGGGTTTCAAACCGGTTAATTGCATAATTTCTTCACCTCGAAGCGGAGATTGGAAGGCTCTTAGTTTATCTTTTTCTTCCACTTCGGCAATGCGTTTTTTTAAACGCTCATAATTTTCTTGACGTTTTTTTAATTTATAAGGATTGCCGGTAGTAATATCGCTGACCCCCAAAATCAAAAGATCGGCCAATTCATCACCCAAATTGACGACCAAACGACGAACAGCCGAATCGGTAATCCCTTCGTCCATCAAACTAATTGGTTGTTGATGCCAACGCACCAGCTTAGTCAAATATTCGGTTTCTTCTTTAGAAAATTTTAATCGACGACAAAAATTGTAGGTCATTTTTCTACCCACGTGTTCGTGTTGATAAAAAGTCCAGCCAATTTTCGGCAAAAACTTTTTCGTAGAAAATTTACCAACATCATGTAATAAACCGGCCAAACGCAAAAGTGATTTATCCGATCTTTCCGCGATATTATCCACTACTTTAAAGGTATGCACTAAATTATTTTTATGCTGGTGTCCATAAACTTCTTCCACCCCGTCCAAATTGGAGACTTCCGGTAAAATCAAATCCAGCAAATGAGTTTGAAACATTAAGACTAAACCGATAGACGGCTTCGGACAGGCTAATAATTTCATTAATTCTTCATGCACCCGCTCGGCTGAAATTATTTTTATCCTTTCACGATTATTATAAATAGACTCTAAGGTATTTTTATCAATAGAAAAATTTAACTGAGCGGCAAATCTAACCGCGCGCATCATACGCAATGGATCATCGCTAAAAGTTTTATCTGGATCCAGTGGAGTGCGTAAAATTTTGTCTTCCAAATCGTCTATTCCGCGGTAGGGGTCGCACAAATTCTTTTTAAGAGTATTGATATTCGGCCAACGTAAAGAACAAAATACTTCCACCTTCACCGCCATAGCATTGACCGTAAAATCTCGACGGGACAAATCTTGGTCTAATGTGGCATTCTCCACTTTTGGCTTGCGGGAATGGCTTTGATAACTCTCGCTTCTAGCTCCGGCGAACTCCACTACCAGATGGTCAAATTTTTCATCAAATACGTAACGAGCCGTATCAAAATCCGGAAATTCTACCAAACTCCCGATATTTTTCATTTCAGCGTCAAACTTTTTGGCAAATTCTAAACCACCGCCCTCTACCACAAAATCTATATCCTTTCTTTGCTCAACCCCCATCAAAAAATCTCGCACAAAACCACCCACGGCATAAACTGGGGTTTTTTCTTTTTTGGAAACACTATAAATTTTTTTAAATATTTTTTTTAAAGCCACCATAATTAATTAAACTCGTTTGCTCCGCCCAGTTCGTTTTTCCGCCACTTCACCTTCAATCCACCCTTCTTTAACCAATGATTTGAGAGAGTTTTCCATACTGACCATCCCCTCTTTGGCGCTGGTTTGGATCACCGACTTAATTTGGGCAATATTATTTTCTTTAATTAAATTAGCTACGGCCGGGGTATTGATTAAAATTTCTCTAGCTGGCGCTCGGCCACCATCCACGGCCGGCAAAAGTTGCTGAGCGACTACTCCACGTAAAACTGATGACAGCTGAATCAACACTTGTTTTTGTTTAGCCCCTTCAAACACCCCAACAATACGCTCTACTGCTTCGGCTGCGCTATTGGTGTGCAAAGTGGAAAATACCAAGTGGCCAGTTTCAGCCGCAGTTAAAACAGTGGCAATCGTTTCTGGATCGCGCATTTCTCCGACTAAAATCACATTGGGATCTTGACGTAGTACATGTTTCAAGGCATTAGCAAAGGATTTCGTATCAGTGCCCACCTCTCTTTGCTCGATTAAACTTTTATCATCTTTAAAAACAAATTCAATTGGATCTTCAATCGTCACAATGTGCGCCTTGCGATTTTTATTGATCTCTTCAATCATACAGGCCAAGGTGGTGGATTTACCACAGCCAGTCGGGCCAGTCACCAATACCAAACCGTCCAATAAATTCGGCATTTCAAGCAAAGCTGGTTCAAAATGCAAATCTTCTGGTGTAGGGATATCTGATGGAATTACCCGGGCGGTTAATCCTACACTATTTTCCTGCTGATGCAAATTGATACGAAAACGAGTATCATCTAATTCATAACCAAAATCCAACTCCAGTTCCTCTGAGTATTTATCTTGTTGTTCTTTGGTCAACAACCCCATTATAGCGGTTTCTAATTCCTTGTTATTCAATGGTTTGTTTTCTAAATCTACCAGTTCACCTTCAATTCTTAACATTGGAATTTTTCCTCCAACTAAATGCAAATCTGAGGCATCCTGCTTGATTGCCTCTTTGAAAAAGGTTTTGATTGTCATAGATATAATGCTAATTGTAATAAAACTATAATAGCACAATAAATACTAGTTGAAAAGACAAAAATACCCGCTCTCAGCCGCTATTGAAAATCAAAACAAAATATGGTAAGATGTAAAACGAATAACGGGCTGTAGCTCAGTTGGCTAGAGCGCTTGGTTCGGGACCAAGAGGCCGGAGGTTCAAGTCCTCTCAGCCCGACAAAAAACCGCCATAACGGCGGTTTTTTATTTTCTAGCTCGCGTTCTTCTCCTATTTACAACCAATAATAATTTAGTTGCAAAACGGGTGGCGCGAGCTAGCTCAGTCAACCACCCTTTTGTTCGTGGTGGTCACCGGTTGCGCTTCTTACCGCCGCGAGCGAGCCGACGAGGCATGGGCTGGTGTCGCTCGTGGAGTGGCACGTCCCGCATCTGCTTGCAGCCGGCACACTGGCTGCGATCGCCACCATCCTCCATCGAAGGACAGCCGTCGCAAGGACCGCACTCCTCATCCATGTACATTCCGATCCCGCTCTCAAAATCAGAGTAACTATAATCACAAGAGCCGTCCATCAGACACCTCCTTTTACGCCAAGCGTAAAATCCGCAACCTGTTTATTTAAATATAATTAAGAAGAAACGTCAAGTTGGAGTGGAAGAAGCGATTAAAGTCAGCCAATTAGTCGGTTGCCAAGGATAATCTACGTTATCAAAAATAATGCTGTCGGGATTTTCTAATTTTAAAGTCGGGAAATTATCGCTGTATGAACCGCCGTTTGCGCCAACAATTAAATTGGTAAAGATATCGCTATCCAAAGTTATTTCCCCGCCTTTAACGAATATTCCAACGGTGGTTACACCCGGTACAAAATTATTAACCATTTTGACATCCGCGCCGATTTGGCTGTTTTTTATAGTAACCAAGGAGTTGGTGCTTTTAATATTTTTACCCGGAATACGGCTGTTCCAAACCTTTATGTTTTCTAAATTAACAGTCGAGCTAGTTATAGCCAACGCACCATCATGATAAATTCTAGGTTCTAAATTTCCACCGATAAAATCGGAATATTTTATATCAGCCGTAGCATTTTCAAAATAAATAGTCCCCCATCTCGTGCTGGAAGGCAGCGGTTGAAAAGTTACTCGTTCGCTTTCATTGCCAGTAATTTGCAAATTGCCATCTACATATAGACAGCTATACTGGGGCAAATATAATTCAACCCCCGGCTCGATTTTTAAAGTACTCGTGGAGCCAACTGTAAAATAATTAATTAGATAACCATTTTGCTCTTTAGATAATACCAGCTCTTCCTCCTGCTGGGTTCCTTTTAGCACTTTTAATTCCTGATTTATTTCTTTTGGCGAACCGTATATCAAATGAAATTTATCGTAAACCATGGCGGCGGCTTTGGTCGGACCGCCGCTGGTACGCCAATTATCTTTTATATTTCCGCTAACCGTCGAACCTATTCTGGCCATAGAAGCGTATTCTGATTGAACAGCGCTGCCAGCAAACCACCCATCGGTACAATCCACCTGATCCACAATTTCTTTTTGGGAATTAATTAATTTCAAATTCTCTCCGGAATTATTTATTCCATACTGTAAAGTAAAAATATAATCAGCCGCTATGCCAACCACCGTATCGTCGTCACCCCTTTCCATTAAAAAATAACTTTTGGGATAAATTATGGTACTAGACGGGAAACTAATTATTCTATCAGTGACAGCCAACGTCCAACCTTCTAAATTTATTTCTTGATCGGTATTATTATACAGCTCAAACCATTCATCGTTTTTCCCTAAACTATCTCCCTGAGTTCCGGCCCAAGACACTTCGTTTATAACCACCTCTTTACTCCAATCTAAATGAACTCGTTTAGGACCATTTTCTTTATCAGTCCACTCGGAATCATTCCCTAGAGAATCAACGGCTCTCGCCTTGAAGGTATAATCTAAACCGCGCTCAGCCGGAATATCGAAGACCGTGGAGGTGGTATTTTCGGCAATTAAAATCCAATCGTCTTCTCCGAGGGTAGACGTAGACGAGGTATAAAGGAAATAATATAAATCATAAAAAGTTGGAGACAGCTCATCTTGGCCAGTAAGAACAACATGCAAACCTGAGGTGGCTGATGATTCTTCTGCAATAATAGTCGGCACTGGCGGCGGTATAACATCATAAACTATGTGCGCCGAGGCGGGTGTGGAAGTGACACCGCCGTCCCCCTCGGCTACCAACTGAAAATAATTATGACCATTGTCCAAAGAAGAATTGTAGGACCAATTTGTAGACGATGGGGTGATATCAAACTGATTAACAGTGGAACTGGAAGTTAAATCGCCAACTATTTTTATAGTGTCGGTAGAACAGGTGCCAAATATATCATAAGCGGACGACGTAGTGTAAATTATTTGAGAAAATTTATTATCTAGTACTGGCGCGGGAAGTGTTGGAGTGGCGGGGGTAGTAGTGACGATGATCGGGGTGGAGGTGGGAGTATCGGGAGTGGAGGTGGAAGTTTGGGGGAGATTTTCTACGGCGGGGGTACTTCCAGAGCCAAATGATGAACTGGGTGAACCGCCTCCAGACGAAGACGAACCATCCGAAGAGTTGTTTGATGTGTTTGACGAATCGACAGGAGAACTCTCAGTTGGCCCAGTTGGCTCACCTGACTGATCGTCAAGAGAATTATCTAATGGTGTTTTTATCTCATCTGTTTTTGTTTCTTCTACTACGACCGGCTGATTGTCTTTCAGGCTACCTTCTTTCAGACTACCTTCCGGCGCACCCAATGTTTCCTGGGCCAACGGGCTGGCTGGTGAATATTTTGACTTGGCGTAATCCAATGTGTCCTCAGCGGCGGTGACAGCCACACTAACTACTTCGTCACCGTAACCCTTCAGACTGGTTCGAAAAAATGGTAACTTAGTTTTTTCTTGTTTGGCAGTAGTGTCAAAAAATAATTTTATCGTGCCGGCGCTGTATCCGACCGCTTTGGGGATGAGATGAGTGGAGTATGAGGAGAGGACTTGAGTGTCGAGTTCTAACAATTCTAAATCTTCACTAAAAACTGACTTTTTATTTTTTACTAATTCCATCTTTTTTCCATCCACAAAATTATAAGCATAGCTATTAATAAAATTACTATTTTTAGGTAAATTATATGCAATGTCATTAATCGTATCATCACTGTAAAAATTATTATTAGAATATAGTGCCGCTTCATCAAAAATCTCATTCAAATTCTCAATTTCCTTGTACTCGTCCTCATTTTTTATCTGATCATAAATAAGATTCCAATTATTTTTTACGTATCTCTCAAACGAATCACCTAAAACATGCGCATCATCTCTTGTATGAGCCGGAACTAGCATGTCAGAAGCTAAATGAATTGAATGGCCCAGCTCTTTCATTGCCAGCTCATTATCCCCTTTATTGTAATCATCAACAGCCCTTTGCCAACTTCTATCCCCCAAAGAAAAATCTGTTTGTTTATATGGACTTTCAACCCATTCTTTAGCTGATGTCTGGGTATTTTTTAGCCCCACATTATATATTGGATCATAAAAATGATTTAACCAACGAGTAGGGGTGTCTTCTTTTTTAGCCCCTTCCATCATCCAACTTATTTCTTCTGTGGTTAACTTTTTATCATTGTGTTTGTTATATAAAACCCCGGCCATCTGTGCTATATTAGGATGCGCTATATTGGAATCATAACAAAAAACTCGATGCGGCCATGCCAGCATCGAGCTAAAAATACACAATACTATTATAATAGGTAATACTTTACCTATTTTTATAACCAAAAAAATTTTACCCTCCTTATTCATATATTTTTATAATGATTCAATTAACCAAACACCTTGCGAATTTTTTATGAAACTTATTTCCGCCTTACTATTTTCCATTGTATAAATACAACGCGTATTGTCACAATCACTACCCATAATTATAACATCGTCAAGGTTAGAGGCCAGACTTGATAATTTACCATCATTATATTTTTTATTAAAAACTTCACTGTATTTGTCTTTATTTCTAAAATAAAAAGTATCCAGTGCAGAACCTATATTATTTTCTAATAATGCTTTTTTTAATTTCCCATAAGTCTCCTCCGGAGACTGCGTAGTCGCCACATCTTCGTTAAGATATTGCGGAAATAATTTATTTAATTCATCAATACTATAATCACTATACGGAAAAGTTGGTCGAGCCGTCCCGGCCAACACTCGACGTTGTTTTTTCTCAAACCAAACATACCCACCAAAAATAAAAGAAACACCTAAAACCACTACCGCCACAGCGATAATAATTTTAAGTGTTTTATCACTTAATTTCATAATTTTTCTTAAATTATGTTAAAAATTTAATTATTTTTAGAAAAAAGCAATCCATATTCCGGATTGCTTTCCCTCCCTACAGATAATTATAGCACATTTTTATTTTGTCTCCGAGTTTTGACTGTGGATAAGTCCTCTATCGGTGTAATACCTTCGGTTTGACCTATCACGAACCCGATGATATTATTTTATTATATTTAAATAATCCGTTATAAATATGAAGAAAAAAATAATTATTACAGCGGGCACTTTGATACTATTAACCATTGCCGGCGGAGTGTTTTATGGATACAAAACCAATCGTCTACCAAAATTTTGGCAAAAAACACCACCGGTGATTGAAGAAAAATTAATAGACATCACCATGGAGGCCGGAAATTTTAAACAAGATTTTTCCGTGCCAGAAAATTCCACCTTACTAGAGGTAATGATGAATTTAAGATTGGCCGGCGCTTGGGATTTTATCGCCAGATCCACTGACGACGGATTAAAAGTAGAATCGATAAATAACAAAGAGGCTAACACTGCCAGTGGCAAACACTGGGTTTGCGTTGTAAATGGAAATAAAACAATAGAAAAAATATTTGACTACAAAGTACAAAACGGGGATATTTTTGTCTGGAAAATCCAATAAAAAATTAAGATCAAAAAACCGGCCAAATTAATGGTCGGTTTTATTTTTATTTTTTACTTTATCCCCCATTCTTTTTTTAGTTCTTCTACACCTTGTTCTAGACTTGCTGTTGGGTTCCAACCCAATATTTCTTTAGCTTTAGTATTATCCGCTCCAGAAAATCTTGGATCGCCTGGTCGAGCTGGCACATTTACAAATTCTCCACCCATTATTTTTACTAATTCATTCACCGTGTGTGGGGTACCACAGCCTATATTAAACGTTTCACCCTTTCCTACATTTTGTTTAGTCATGGCTAAAATATTAGCATTAACCACATCTTTTACATGAGTGTAATCACGATAATACTCACCATCACCGCAAACCGACATTGGCTCGCCATTTTTTAATTGCTTTAAAAATTTGCCCACCACCAGAGCGTAAGCGCCTTCCGGATCAAAATATGGACCGTAAACGTTGAAATATATCAAACTTACAGTTTCTACCCCAAACAATTCGGAAAATAAACGACAATAATGTTCGCCGATCAATTTATGCAAAGCATATGGGCTAATCGGCTGCTTGTTCGCGTCCTCCTTGAGTAATTTCTTTTCCGAAGCGCCATAAGTAGATGAGGAAGAAGAAAATACTACTCTTTTTACATTGTTGCGCTTGGCGGCAAGCAATACTTTCAAAGTTCCATTTACATTAACATCGTGGGTCAATTCTGGATTTTCTACCGAAAAAGTCACGCGAGGCAAAGCAGCTAGATGAAAAATGCCAGATACACCAGCGCAGGCTTTATCTAAATCGGCATCATTTCTAATATCACCCTCAATATATGTCGCACCGCTTTGCATTCTTTCTGGTTTTTT
>CAZEYR010000008.1:0-35305 GCA_964516735.1 uncultured Gammaproteobacteria bacterium | reverse complement strand
AACAATAGAAAACTTATACACAAGTAAAAAAATACAGCCGTTTTTGACGACTGTATTTAATTTGAGAAAAATTATTTTCTAACTTCGGCCCCCAACCTATTTTCCAAGGTTTTTACAACCTTTTCTTGAATCTTATCCACCTCTTCAGTGGTCAAAGTGCGTTCAGCCATGGCATATACTAGATGATAAGCCATGCTTTTTTTGGTTGTGTCAATATTTTTTCCTTCATAAACATCAAAGAGTTCCACCTTTTTTAACAACGGATCTAATTTAGACAAAATTCGAATTACTTCTTCATTAGTCACTTCCTTTTTTACTGTAAAAGCTAAGTCGCGAGAAATTTCTGGATAAATTGACACTGGTTCGTAGGCGGCCTCAGGCTGGATCTTTTCTATCACTTCATTCAAATCATCCAAATCTATTTCCAAAATACCTACACGATTTTCTAAACCGACTTTTTGCTCAATTTCCGGATGCAATTCATAAGCCACGCCTACCTTTTTATCTTCTACCATAATCGCCATGGCTCGAGATGAGTGCGCCCAATTAGCTACCTTTTCTTCAGCCGCCGGCTTCCACACTAAATTTAAGCCAAAAAATATTTTTTCTACAGCCCGGCGGATTGTCCAAAAAGGAGTATCGTCTTTTTTATTGACACACATAGCGGTTAACCAAACACTTTGCTTTGGCAGCAACTCATCACTGTTGGCTCTAGTACGCATACCGGCCTCACCCTCAACAAATACTTTGCCGACCTCAAAAATCTTTAATTCTGGATTAATTTCAATATTCTTTTGGACGTTTTCCAATAAGTTTGGCAATAAATTACGACGCAAAAATGGTTTTTCTTTGGAAAGCGGATTATCTAATTCAATATAGTCTTTTAAATTGTCGCCTAATTTTTCTACTTGATTAGCACTGACAAAAGAGTAATTATAGGTTTCGATATAATTTAATTCTTTGACTAAAATATTTTTAACAGCCCTTTCTAAACGACGAACTTTATTTACTTCCGGTGGCACAATAGAAAAAGTCGGCAAAGTAGAAGGAATGTTGTCATAACCAAAAATACGAGCGACTTCTTCTACCACGTCTTCTACCAAAGCCACATCTTTGGTGGCCCGCCAAGTTGGGATTTTAACAGTTAAAAATTCTGACTTTTTATTTTTCACTTCAAAACCTAAGCGAGTCAAAATTTCTATAATTTGTTTGTCTGGCACGATTACTCCCAATTTATTGCGAAACACATTAACTGGCATTTCAATCGGACCAACCGGCAAAACAAAACCGGAGACATCAGTCACCTTGCCCACAGTCGCTCCTGGACATAATTCTAAAGTTAAAGCCACCGCTTTTTTTAAAGCGATCTCACACCAATTTGGATCAAGGCTTTTTTCAAAACGCACAGCCGAGTCGGTGCGCAAACCTAAGCGATTAGAAGTCTTACGGATGTTGGTTGGATTAAAATTGGCGGATTCAAAAATAATATCAGTGGTATCATCGGCAATACCGCTTTGTAAACCACCCATTACCCCAGCCAGAGCCACTGCTTTTTCTTCGTCGGCGATTACCACATCTCCGCTATTTAAGGTGTGTTCTTTCTCGTCCAAAGTGACAAACTTTTCTTGATCTCTGGCCGGACGAACGATAATTTTATTTTTAATTTGTCTAGCATCAAAAGCGTGCATTGGCTGACCCAAATCCAACATGACAAAATTAGTAATGTCCACGATGTTATTAATTGGCCGCAAACCAACGGCAATCAACATTTTTTTCATCCATTCCGGAGATTCAGCAATTTTCACACCGCTAATTTTGGCGGCCATATAACGCGGACAAAGTTTTGCATCTTTTACTTCTACAGCCACCCTCTCGCCTTTAGCCTCTTTTATTTTTACTAATTCATAATTTTTTAAATTTCTATTAAACAAAGCAGAAACTTCACGAGCAATTCCGTAATGACCCCACAAATCTGGACGATGCGACAAAGACTTGTTGTCTATTTCTAAAACAGCGTCATCCAAACCTAAGGCCCGGGACAATTCTGTGCCCGGTGCAGCAGACAAACTGCTCAAATCCACAATTTCTTTCTCTTCTTTCAATGGAAACATTTCTCCTAAACCAATTTCAGTGGAAGCGCAGATCATGCCGGATGACTCAATCCCACGAATTTTGGCGGGCTCCAT
The DNA here is from genome assembly GCA_964516735.1 of uncultured Gammaproteobacteria bacterium. Taxonomy (GTDB): domain Bacteria; phylum Patescibacteriota; class Patescibacteriia; order Magasanikbacterales; family GWA2-37-8; genus JAHJCN01. Next base: position 33,119 of record CAZEYR010000008.1, on the reverse strand, counting down.
CACCACCAAGTCCCCTTCTCCGTGCCAACGTACTTTAGCTCCCAATTTAGCCACTGCTACTTTCATACCAGCCGCCACATTACTGCCACCGCAAACAATTTGCAATTTTTCATTACCAACATCAACCGTACAAACTTTTAATTTATCGGCATTAGGATGTTTATCTGCCACTTCTATCAAGCCAACTACAATTCCGACTAAACCAGTGCCCTGTTTGTCCACTTTTTCTATTTCTACCGTAGAGGCCTTTAATTTTTCCCCCACTTCTTCTGGAGTGGTAGAATTAGAAAGCTCTACATATTTTTTTAACCAATTATAAGATATCAACATAAAGGTCGGATTAGAATTGTTTTAAAAATTTCAGATTACCGCTTTCCAAAAGGCGAATGTCTTCAATGCCATATTTCAACATTACCAGTCGGGTTAAGCCAAAACCAAAAGCGAAACCTTGATAATCTTTTGGATCAATTCCGCCCTCCTTCAAAACATTTGGATGGATCATGCCAGCCCCCAAAATTTCCAACCAGCCAGTATTTTTACACAAACGACAGCCGGCGCCTTTACACAAAAAGCAAGTCACTTCGCCGTTTACACCCGGTTCTACGAATGGATAAAATTTTGGACGCAATCGCACTTTGACATCTTCACCGTAAAGATGTTTGGCTACTGCCTCCAATACACCCTTCATGTGGCAAAAATTTATATCTTTATCAATGACCATACCCTCCATCTGATAAAAAGTATGCTCATGACGCACATCAGTGGATTCGTTACGAAAACATTTTCCCGGCACCACCATTCGCAAAGGAGCGCCGTATTGTTGCATGGCTCTTACCTGTACTGAAGAGGTCTGGGTACGCATTACCTGATCCGCATGACCTTTAATATAAAAAGTATCCTGCATATCGCGAGCCGGATGATGCGGAGGTACATTAACAGCAGTAAAATTATAATAATCACTTTCCAATTCCGGACCGTCCAACACCATAAAACCCATGGAAGTAAATAAATCCTCCAAATCATTTTGCACTAAAGTATTAGGATGAAAATGACCGCTTTCGGTTCGCGGCAAAGCCGGCTGAGTGACATCTATTTTTTCTTTTTTTAAACTTTCTGTCATTGCCTCTCGATCTAGCGCCTCTTTTTTGGAGGAGAAGGCGGACTCAATCACAATTTTGACTTCGTTGGCCATCTGGCCAATTTCTTTTCTCTCTTCGGCCGCTAAATCTTTAAGACCTTTCATCAAATTCGTTAGTTCACCATTTTTTCTACCTAAAATTTTATTTTCCAATTCTTCCAACGATAATTTATCTTTAACATTCTCTAGCAAAGATAGAGTCTCCTTTTTTAATTGTTCAAATTTTGACTGCATATACTAAAATAATCTTTGAAAAAATCCTAAAATATTACTACTAAAAGTACCAAGATCCTTGACTGTCACCAATACAATTAACAAAAGCAACAAAGCAAAACCGATCATATGCGACCATTGTTCAATTTTCTGGTTATTCTCTTTGCCGCGAATTTTAGCGATCAATAAAAATAATAAGCGGCCGCCGTCCAAAGCTGGCAATGGTAAAATATTTACGATGGCCAAGTTTAGAGACAAGACCGCGGTGAATTGTATTAAATAAGCAAAACCCAAACGAGCGACTTTGCCGGTCATGACAGCAATACCGACCGGGCCAGTCACTTCGCCGGCCACGCCCGATCCGGAAAATAATCCTTTGATCATCAAAGCAAAAGCTAAAACGATTTCCTTTAAGTATAAAACGGCTGTTAAAAAACCATAATAAATTGCTTTGTACCAAGGATAGCTAATCAAACCAACTTCGGTGATGGATACTCCCAAACCACCTCGGCCAGAATCTTCATAAACAATCGGTTGAATACTTTTGGTGATCATTTCTTCGCCACGCTTAATTGTGACTGGAATAGTTTCTTGGCGATGAGCATTCACATAATCCTGCATTTCTTTTAAGCGCGGATTTTCTAAAGTACCGACTTTAACAAAAGTGTCGCCAGCGACCAAGCCCGCTTTTTCGGCTGGCTTACCACTCAACACTTGAACAATTTCTATATGGCGATTTTTAATTTGCGCGTTGCCCGGCAAACTATCCACCATTTGTGGTAAACCAACCATAAAACCAATACTGAGCAACACCCCAGCCAATAAAATATTCATAATAACACCAGCGGCCAATACTATGGCGCGGCGCCAAGCCTTTTTACTACCAAAACTATCTGGATCGTTTTTTTCTTCGCCATTTTCACCTTTGATTTTTACAAAACCACCAAGCGGGAGCCAATTTACAGAATAAACCGTGCTATGTTGACCACCATTTTCCTGCAATAATTTTTCTACTCCCTTATCCCCCCACACAAATCGCCACTTTTTGCCATTGGCATTTTTTTCTTTAAAAAATTGGATACCAAAAATTCGCGGCGGGAAACCAAAACCAAACTCGTCTACTTTGATGCCGTTTTTCCTAGCGGCGATAAAATGTCCGAATTCATGCGATAAAACTAATACCGCCAAAATCGCGATAAAAATTACCAATGTAAACATAATTTCATTCAAATATTTTATTCAAAAAACTAACTCGTCTAGTCTTTTCGTCTTTGACACCCTTCAAGATTGCCACCTCTTTGTCGCGATCAATTTTAATCACGGTATAACGATCTTTGGTTTTTCTTTTATCATTGCCGATATGACCAACAAAAGTCGCACCGACTTTTATACCGTATTTTCTAATACGATCTCCTATTTTTTCTCTTTTATAAAAACAGCCATCTTCTTCCCTTTCCTGCTGTTTTTTAAAAGCCGACATGGTTTTGCCGAGCCAACTAGAAACTCGGCGGGCTGACGTTTTTTTACCCTCCTTCATATGGTTTTGTTTAATTGTCTAAATATGCCTTTATTATATGGAAAATTAAGAAAAAAAGCAAATTACTTTTTCTCTCATCTTTTCCATTTTTTCTTTGGTATCGGCCTCTAAATTAAGCCTCAATACCGGCTCAGTATTGCTAGCCCGGATGTTTAAAAACCCCCAATCAAAACCCATCCACAAACCATCCAAATAGTTAACCTCTTTGGCTTCATTTTCAAAAGTGCCCTCCACTTCTTTCATCACTTTTTCTTTGTTTTCTACTTCAAAATTAATTTCTCCGGAGTGAAAATATTTTTTAAACGGATTAATTAATTCGCTCAATGGTTTATTTTCTCTGGAGAGCAAATCTAAAATATACAGCAAACACAAATCTGGAGATTCTACATCATAAAGATCATGAAAATAAAGGTGCAATGAAAGCTCGCTAGCAAAAACTGCTTTATTTTCTTTCATCATCTTTTTAATTAAAGCATGCCCCACCGCACACATTTTGGTATTGGCACCGTTTTTCTCCCAGACTTCTTTTATAATCTGACTCGAGCGTAAATCGTACAGCATCATACTCTTGGGATGTTTTTTAAGCACTTCCAACCCCAATAAAACCGCCACAAAACTGGCGTCTACCACTTGGCCCAATTCATCTACCAACCCCACCCGATCCGCATCACCATCCAGCGCAAAACCAAAATCAGCGCCAACTTCTACCACTTTTTTCTGCAAATCACGCAAGGTTTCCACTTTTAGAGGGTTAGCTTCGTGGTTTGGGAAATTTCCATCCGGCTCCAAAAACAAATATTCCACTTGTATCGGCAATTTTTCTAATAATTTTGGGATAGTCACTTTGGCCATACCATTACCGGCATCCACCACAATCTTTAATGGTTTAATTTTGCCGACATCCACCAAACTTTTAACTTTGGCTAAATAGTCAGCCAATACTTCTTTAGTTTTTACCCCACCCTTAATTTGGGCAGCCTGAAATTGATCTTTTTCTACTAATTCGGCAATTATTTCCATTCCTCCCCCCTTACCAACCGGCAAACCGCTGTGTAGAGTCATCTTAAAACCATTATAGGCGCTGGGATTGTGACTGGCGGTCACCATAATACCACCCATATGCGGATAATAATTAGCACAAGCAAAATTAAACAGCGGGGTCGTGGCTAAGCCAATATCTACCACGTCCAAACCTTCCGCAGTAATACCATCAATCACCGCCGCGGTAAACACTGGACTCGTAGTACGCATGTCTCTGCCAACTACCACCGCACGATCCCTTCTCTCCTCCACTGTCTGCTTTAAAAAAACCGCAAAAGCGCGGCCAATTTTATAAGCAATTTCCTCGGACAACTCCCCTTCTGCTAAACCACGAATATCATAAGCTTTAAATATTTTTTTGAGAAAAGATGGCATATATTTTTTCTTTGACTAATAAGCAAAATTATTATATAATAGGCCTGCTAAAATGACAAATTTTGCTTATTACTTTTATGAATATTATTGATAGATTTTCCACTCACCTAAAAGACGTTTTGACACGCAGTATCCACCTAGCCACCGAATTAAAAAATCCAGTAGTAGAACCTCTCCACCTTTTTTTTGTAATTTTAACCCAAAAAGGATCGGTGGCCGGCGAACTTTTATCTGGGCACAAGCTTGACCAAAAAATTTTAGAGCAAGCTATTTTAAATTTGCCGATTGCTAAAGAAAAAAAACAGATTGAACCGATTGAACAGCTAACCCTCACCCCGTTTTCTCTTTCGGCCAAAGGCGCTTTAGAAAAAGCTATGTTTTTGGCGCAAGAACATCGACATAACTACATTGGCACTGAGCATCTTTTGATGGCACTGCTTCAAATCGGCGACAAACTTTTAGATGAAATGATAAAAGTCAACGGAGTAAAAAAAGAAGAATTGTCCAAACAGTTGGAAGCGGTTTTATCCAACGCCACCCAATTTCCACAAATAAATGAGGTGGCCGAAGCGGTAGAAAAAATTCAAGAATCTTTAGACTCCTCGCCCCCAGATTCCGAACCAACCAACCTCAAACGGCCGAGTCGCCTCAAAGAATCCGCTTTGGAATTTTTTGCTACCAACCTTACCAATCCGGAAACTCAAAAAAATATAGATCCGGTTATCGGCCGCGACGCCGAAGTAGAAAGAATAATCCAAATTTTATCTCGTCGCACCAAAAATAATCCCGTATTGCTCGGCGATCCGGGCGTGGGCAAAACCGCTATCGTGGAAGGTTTGGCCAAAAGAATTATGCAAGGCGATGTGCCAGAATTACTGCTTAACAAAAAAATCTACGCTTTGGATATGGGACTATTAATCGCCGGCACCATGTATCGCGGCGAGTTTGAGGGCCGTCTGCGCCAAGTGATGGAAGAGGTCGCTCGCGATCCAGACATTATTTTATTTATTGATGAAGTGCATAATATTGTAGGGGCTGGTTCCAATCAAGGCACTATGGATGCCGGGAATATCTTAAAACCAGTGCTAGCTCGTGGGCAAGTGCGCTGTATTGGCGCCACCACTCCGGCCGAATTCAAAAAATATATTGAAAACGACGCGGCTTTAGAAAGAAGATTTCAGCCGGTGTATGTAAAAGAGCCCACAGTTGAAGATACTATCAAAATCTTATTGGGCATTAAAACCAATTATGAAAATTATCATCAAGTAAAAATCACCGATGAAGCCATAACTGCCGCGGTCCGTTTGTCCAATCGCCACATTACTAATAAATTTTTACCGGATAAAGCCATCGACCTTTTGGATGAAACTGCAGCTGCTGTACGCCTCAAAGCCAAAACCGGTTCACCCGCCGGAAAAATTGCCCGATTAAAACAAAAATTAAACCAATTAATTACGGCTAAAGAAACCGCCGCTTTGAACGATAAATTTGATGAGGCGGTAAAAATAAAAAAAGAAGAGGAAGAAATTAAAAATGAAATCAAAAAAAATGAAGAGTCGCTCAAAAATAAAAAAATAAAATTTGTGGGCACTGTTTCTCCGCGAGAAATTGCCGAACAAGTCGGAAAAATTTTCGGCACCCCTCCAAGCGAATTATTATTAGAAGAAAAAGACCGTCTGACTAAACTGGAAAACGAACTCAAAAAGTATATTGTTGGGCAAGAAGAATCCATCAAAGAAGTTTCTCGCCATGTCCGCCAAGCCCAACTGGAATTATCCAACCCTAATCGCCCGCTGGCTTCTTTTCTCTTTGTCGGAAAAAGCGGTGTAGGTAAAACTGAGCTTGCCAAGACCTTGGCTAGAGTTTTGTATCCGAATAGCGATGCTTTAATTCACCTCAACATGAGTGAATTTAATGAAAGTTTCGGGGTGTCCAAGCTCCTAGGCTCGCCGGCCGGCTATGTGGGTTACAAAGAAGCCAACTCCTTTACTGACCGAATAAAATTAAACCCCTATTCCGTGCTTTTATTTGATGAATTAGACAAAGCTCACCGTGATGTCACCAAATTACTCTTACAAATTTTAGAAAATGGAGAAATTACCGATGCCACCGGCAAGAAAATTTCTTTAAAACATGCTATAATAATATTAACTACCACTCACGGTGCAGAAACAGCCGCTAAAAGCAATTTTGGTTTTGGTAATGCTGAAGAAAAAAATCGAGAAAATAAATATTTGGTAGCGGAAAAATTAAAAGAGTATTTTTCTCCGGAGATTATTAACCGCCTAGATCAAATTTGTCTTTTTAACCAGTTAACTCCGGAAAATTTAATCAAGATTGCCGAATTAGAGATCAACCATTTAAACGACCGGCTGAAACATTACCATACTAATTTAAAAACTGATGATAAAATTGTCAGTTGGCTAATCGAACAGATGCCGGAAACAAAATCTGGAGCTCGAGAAATTCGCCGCCAGATCCGAAGCCAAATAGAAAATTTAATGGCGGAAATCATCCTTAAAGAAAAAATTAAAAAAGAATATAAATTAGTAAAAGATCAAAATAGATTAGCGGTAAAATAAAAAATTTATGCCCGCGCCACCGGCCAACCAACCGGAAATAAAAACCCAAGGTGATACTAAAAATACAAAAGTACAAACCGGCGATCAGGGCGGCGGCTTTTCTAATAATTCAAAACCTCGTCAAATCCGTAGCATACAAACCCAAAAAGGTATCAAGGCTACGCCGACCAAAAATGAAATAAAAATTGAAATACCCGCCGAGCAACTTAACAATGTAATAAATGAGCAAACTGGCATCTTGAATAAAATATCCCAAAAAGCCGGTCAGCTTGGAAAAGCCGCCATACTAGCCGGAGCTCTAAATTCAGCTACCCCAGACGCCGAAAATCTCGTTGAAAATTCCACAGTATCGACTGACCAAATACCCACTGAACAAATACCCACTGACCAAACACCAGGAAACCAAATGCCAACCAGTCAAACAGAAGAAATTCCGAGTGAAAATCAAACTGCCGAAGAAGAAAAAACAGAACCTCCTAAAGCCCCCACGGATGACCAATTAAAAAATATCGGACCGCAACAGCCACCGACCGTACCTTCTGAACAACAGACCGCCGGCAACATTGGCCCGCGCGGTGAGCAAACCAATCAACCAAACGCTGAGAAAAACGACAATCTGAATGAAAAAATTAGACAATTAGCCCCTAAACAGCCCGCCCGATCTGGTGGCAACGCCGGCAAAGGACCCGCTTCTGGTCCGCTCACCACCCCACCGCCAGCCGCCCCCACCAGCTCCGAGACCGCAACCTCTGCCTCTCCTCCTACCACCGATAATCCGCAAGCCACCGCTACAGATATTCAATCCGGACAATCCAAAAAAAAACAATCACTATTACAAAAATTTAGAGAAAAAGAAACCAGAATTAAAGCCACCGCTTTGGCTGAAGGAGCGACTAAAATCCCCACAATTGGTCCTATCTTAAACATCGTCTTAACAATTTTCGTTGGCATGATGCAATTAGTGGAGATGCCGTTTGGTAAAGAAGGTGGGGCGATGTTTGCCACTTGGATACTGACGACGTGGGTGCTTAGTTCCTCAATCTCGCTCTTACCTGGAGTTATGATTCTATTGCCGGTTATTTTTCCCATCTCCGCCCTGCTCGCTCTTTGCATAACTCCAATAGTCCACGGCGTCACCTATGAACGTTGGACCAAACCCTATATCCAAGCTTTTAGAAAAAGATATGCTGTATCTTTAAGTAGATTAAAAAAAGAAAGAAATGCTGGTGGCAACATTTTAGAAGCCGTCGCCGAATCTGCAGCAAAAGAAAAATAACTTATTTAAAATTAACCTATGTCCCCCATTTTCAAACGCCTTTTGCTAATTATCGGACTTTTGTCCATTACTACCTTAATCGGTTTGGGTATTTATTATTTGTTTTTCAAAAAAGCAGCACCAACCATCATTCCAATTGGTGAAGTAACTACCACCTCTACGGTCGGAAAATTAACTGGTGCCGGAGTCCGTCAAACCGGCGAGGGTGAGATTAGTGCTGGGGCCGGGGGCCTCACTACCAGTGGCGCTTTGGCTACATCACAATCTGGATATTACACACCAACCGTTGGAGCTACAAAAATCACCTCAGATTATGCGACTTATTCATCGGTTAATTCCAACAATGGCTCGGCCCGATATTACAATGGTGGCAATGGAAAATTTTATCGTACCAAAGCTGACGGCACAATTGAAGAAATGGTAGATCAAGTTTTTTATAATGTTTCCAACGTTGTTTGGGCTGATAATTCAGATAAAGCCGTTTTAGAGTATCCTGATGGATCAAATGTCGTCTACGACTTTGACACTAAAAAACAATTGACCAGCCTTCCAAAACATTGGACAGACTTTTCCTTTTCCCCAGACAGCCAACAAATCGCCGCCAAAAGTATTGGCACCTCTGAAGAAAATCGCTGGCTGGTCACTACCAACGACAACGGCACTGGCACCAAACTAATTGAAGCCTTGGGCAACAACGCCGATCAAGTAACTGTGGATTGGTCGCCTAGTCGCCAAACTGTAGCTTTTTCTACCACCGGTGAACCTTTAGGCACCTATCGCCGTCAAGTTTTATTTATCGGTTTAAACGGAGAAAATTTTAAAGCCGCCACCGTAGAAGGTATGGATTTTAAGCCACTCTGGTCTACCACCGGCCAGAAATTATTATATAGTGTATATAGCGCTAATAGTGATTTAAAGCCAGAACTCTGGATCACTAATGCCTACGGCGATCAAATTGGCACCAACAGACAAAATCTTAGCATCAATACTTGGGCTGACAAATGCGCTTTTTCCAACGACAACACTATCTATTGTGCGGTACCGCGAGATTTACCCCGTGGGGCTGGTATCTCGCCGGCTGTTGCCGCTGATAGTTATTATGATTTATACAAAATCGATCTTTCTACTGGCTTAAAAACTAGTGTTGACTTGGGTGGAGATTATCGCATTAAAAATGTTTCCTACAGCAACACTGATAATAAAATTTACTTTACCGATTCCGTACAAAGTGGCATCTTTGAAGTAAAACAATAAATTATATGACTACCAAAAAATTATATTCTATTATTTTCCTTGTCATTTTAATCTTGGCGGTTATTTTTTTCTTTCAGGCTAAACGCGCCTCAGAAATTAAAGTACAAAGAAAAAATGCTTATCTAATCAGTCCTCAATCAATAGAGATACCTATTGATAATACCGATAAAGTTTTTGGAAATCCTGGGGCCGGTTTAACTATCGTAGAATATAATACTTTTGGCTGTTCCAAATGTCAAAAAGTGCACCAAGCAGCAATTAATTTTGTAAACCAACACCCGAAAGACGCTCGACTGATTTGGAAAGATTATCCCAAAAAGGGATGGTTTTCCACTGATTATAGTCTGGCTCATAAAGCCGCCTATTGTGCCGGTAAACAAAATAGATTTTGGGAATTTCTACAGTTAATTTTAGATGAAAAAACTAGACTAGGCCAAATTGGCCTAAACAAAACAGCTACCGAGCTAGGACTGAATATGGCTGACTGGGAAAATTGTATCAACGATCAAAATACTATTGCTCGTCTGACTAATACTGTGACTTTCGCTAAAAATTTAGGCATTAAAGAAACACCTGCCATATTTTTAAACAATAAAGAAGTTAACCTAGAAAACGATATTAGTTTAGAAGAAATGTTTAGCAAGGTAATGCCATAATCTATGTTAAAAAATAAACTGCAAATATTTTTTTTGGCTCTTTTGCTCTTATTGCCGATTTTACCGGCCCAAGCCGCCGCGGATTTAAAGATGGGAGAAGAATGTCCGGCTAACGCCGATGAACGTTGTATTTCTGGCGATTGTGAAATCAGTACCAAAGCTAAAGATGACGGTAGTAGAATCTGGTATTGCGATTGCAATGACGATGCGGATTGTAATTTTTATAATGATACAAATAACCAACAATCATGGAATTGCATTGATGGTATGAACGCCTCGTTTGATGTTGATTATTGCCTCGGGACAGACAAAAAAACCGTCCGTTTTCCAGCTGGCACTGACAACCAACAGTCAGCTTTAAGTGCCGCTATAGATTTTATAACCGATCCAGAGGCGGCCAGTAAAATCGTAACCGAAAGCATCACCAAAGATCTTAATGATAAAATTTCTATAAAGATTCCGGGATTAAATTTTAGCAACCTAACTGGTGAAGTGGACTCTGAAGGTTATTTAAACATCCCTTGGATCGGACAATATATTTCCGCGGTTTATAATTTTGGCATGGTGGCGGCCAGTATTTTGGCGGTGATTATGATTATCCTACAGGGGGTAAAAATCGTCACTTCCGGTGGCGGTGAAGGAAAAACTACTGGCTATAAAAGAATCACTCAAATCGTCGTTGGCTTAATTATACTTTGGGGTTCCTATGCCGCTCTATATACTATCAATCCAGCGCTGGTAAGTTTCCAAGCGTTAAAAATTAAATATGTGGAACCGATTTCTATGGATTCATTGATTTTTGATAAAGATCCAGAAGACTCCGGCGTTCTTCCCACTACCGCCAATACCGAACAATTAGATAAAATATTTCGATCTTACGCCGCTTGTTATGGATATGATTGGAGATTATTAAAAGCTTTTGCGGCCGCTGAAAGCGGATTAAGAAGTAATTCAAATTTTGACAACAAAAGACCATACAAAGGACTGTTTCAAATGAATTTGGCTTATTGTGAAGGAGGATTAAAATATGGAAGCTTTCCCTCTGAACTTAATTTTGAGTGCACCCCCACCAATTTGTTTGATCCGGAATTAAACACCGCCGCCACCGCCGCGACTGTTAATCATAACCTAAAACAAATAAAGGCAAAATGTAAAAGTATTGGTTTTGCAGAAACACTTGTTCTTTTGTATATCGGACACAACAATGGACCCGGGGTTATGAACTATGTCGCTGATGGCGGCGGTTGTGATTTCAAGAAAATGGAAGAATTGGTAGGTAAATATTATAAAACACATAAATCTAGCGTAACCCTAGACCACGGTCTTCGTAAATTTAATTATGCCCTAAGTGTAGTTTTACGTTATGCCAAAGAATACGGCGCTGACACTGCATTTCCCAGTGATGGACTAGATAACAGTATTTGCCCGATAAAAACCAAAAAAAGAGTCTCTATCAATATTCCTGATACTAATTTAAATATTACTTGCGGATCTAAGTGGAACGGACGAAAAGTTTTGGCCATTGGAGATTCTAATACGGAATATCCTAGTTCCTACGCTGATTATCTTAAAAAAGGTTGTAGCAACCTGACAATAGAAAAGAGGGGGTATTTCGGGAAAAGTGCCGACTTTATCTACGACACTATAAAAGATCGGAATTTACGCGCAGAAGGCTTTACCGATATAATCGTTTGGGCGGGAGTAAATAATATAACGGGGGCTAGATCTGAACTTAAAAAAATATATGATAAAGCCCGAGCTAATGGCTTGAGAGTAATCGCTATTACCATTACACCGTGGGAAGATTATGGTAGCTGGTCGAAAGTGACAAATCCCGCCACTGTCACCCAAGATGTAAATACTTGGATCAAAAGTTTTTCAGGAAGCGACGGGTATGTAGTAGTGGATGTTTATAAAACATTTGAGAATCCCAACAATTTCGACGCTCTAAATCCCGAGCTGGCCAGAGATAAAATACACCTAAATGCTAAAGGGCAAGGAATCTTAGCAGATATTGTAGCAAAACAAGCATTTTCTGATTAATCTATGTCCAAGACAAATCTCATCTTCACTTGCTCCAACTGTGGCGCGCAATTCCAAAAATGGGTGGGGCGCTGTCTGGAGTGTGGTCAGTGGGGCACGATAGAAAAAGGAGTAATGACTAAAAAAGAAGAACAAAAACAAACTACCGCGGAAAATTATCCACCAATTAAAACCTCCACTCTACAAGAAATCACTGGGCAGGAAGTCAGCAGACTTAAAACCGGAATTGGCGAATTGGATCGTGTGTTGGGTGGCGGATTGGTGCCTGGTTCTTTAATTTTACTCGGTGGCGAGCCCGGCATTGGCAAATCCACCCTAGCCGCGCAAATTGCCTCGCTTGTACCGAATGCGCTTTATTTATCTGGCGAAGAATCTATTGAGCAGATCAAACTGCGAACCGAAAGAATCAAGATAAAATCCCCTACTTTGCGATTAGGTAATACCACTAATGTAGACTCTATAATTGCCACGATCAAAAATGTACCGCTGGCAGTAGTGGATTCTATTCAAACTATTTATACTGATGACGCCGAGGGCGAAGCCGGCAATCCCGGACAAGTCCGTGCTTGCACCGTCAAACTCATGGAATTCGCCAAAGCTTCCCGAACAATAATTGTGCTCATTGGTCAGGTGACCAAAGATGGCAACGTAGCCGGCCCTAAAACTCTTGAGCATTTGGTAGACACCGTCTTGTATTTAGAGGGCGACCGTTTTCATCAATTTAGAATTTTACGCGCGGCCAAAAATCGTTTTGGCTCCACCGACGAAATCGGTATTTTCTCTATGGAAGAAACCGGCCTAACCGAAGTCAAAAACCCCTCCGAAGCTATGCTGTCTGGACGTCCGGAAAAAATCCCCGGTTCGGCAGTGTCTTGTTTGATTGAGGGTAGTCGGCCAATTTTGGTAGAAATACAGGCTCTAGTCACCAAAACTGCTTTTGGCTATCCACAAAGAAAAGTTTCTGGTTTTGATCTCAACCGTCTGCAAATGTTGGCCGCCGTACTCACCAAGCGAGCAGGTTTACCATTAGACAGTTATGATATTTTTTTAAACGTCGTAGGTGGCATCACAGCAGAAGAACCAGCTGCCGACTTGGCAGTGATTTTGGCGATTGCCTCTGCGATTAAAAATAAAGAACTGCCAAAAAACCTCGCCGCCTTTGGCGAAGTTGGATTAAGCGGCGAGGTTCGAGCTGTCCCGCAACCAAAAAAACGTTTGGAAGAAATTAAAAAAATGGGTTTTGAATTTGCAGTCATTCCAGATTATCCCGGCAACAAACCGGCCGGCATCAAAATCGCTTCCCTCAAAAATGTGAAGGAAATCGTAGAAAAAATTCTAAAAACTTAAGTTTTTTTACGATGGATAAAATGTGCCTCGCGGCCAAAAATTCCGGACGGTAATATTAATTCCACTGGAGGATGCACATGTTTCTCACTTCCTTTTCTTAATCTGTCCACTTCAAAACGCGCTCTTTGTTGCGCTGACTGCCAATTTTCCCAGGCAGTCTTTATTTTTTTTCCATCTCCATCCACAATTTCATCTGGCACAAAAATTTGTTGCTCCTTATATTCCATATGCCCGTCATCTCCAGTATAAACAATATAAAATTTACCCATTCTCAAAGGATCGCCCCCGCCTGTGCTTTTACTGGAAAATTTTTCTCCGGGCATTTTTACTGGTTTGTAGTCAGCGATCTTAATATGTGGATCGTTTAATAATTCTGCCGCTCGATCTAAAATAAACTTACGGTCATGAATTTGTATATTTTTTACCGATCCCAGATTCCCATTTTCATCAACGGAATATATCGGCAGTTCCCTAGTTTCTTCTATCAACAATTCTTGGAAATCTTCCTCAGTGGCCGCTTCTGGAATCCACTCGCCTCGCAAAGTGTCTTTAATTTTATTTGGCGTCTTATAGCCTCGCTCTATTACTTTTCTTATCGTGGAATATTTGGTTTTAACACCATCTAAAGACCACAAAGTTATTCCCGGCGCATTATTTACCGAACGAGCATAAAAAGGCGAACGCCCTTTTTCCAACATTACCTTACCAATTTGATTATCCATCACTTTTTGTACCCCTTTTATCCCAGCTTTTACAGCTGAATCATAATATTTACTAGTTTCTTCCGTTAATAATATTAAAACCAAATGCCGTCGCGCCTCAAAAATTATTCGTCGCAATTCTTGTCGGACAGCTTCTCTATCTGCCCCTTCACTACTACGTTTTTCCTTGTACTCCTCTATCCATCTTGGCTTTCCGCAAGAAAAAGATTTTTTTAATAAATCTACTATTACACTTTCATACTGTCCGGCTTGAACTTTCTCTTCCTGTTTTATCTCAGGCAGAGGCTGTAATTTTTCTGCGCTTTTTAAATCTAAATTAGCAGACATCAATTCAATGCTGTAATTTAAAAATTCATTTACTTCCGCAAGACGCGTATTAATAGTTTCCTCGTCCAAGCCAAAGGCTTCTAAAAAATCTCCAACTATTACATTTTCCGAAATTTCTTTATCATTTTCCAAAAAATTAGACAGGTGCCTAACTTTTTCCGAAAAATTATTTGATTTAAATACACTATCATCCAAACCCGGACCATCACTGACAAGCTGTAAAAATTTTTCTAATCTACCAATAAAATCTCTAATTAGAATACTTTCTTTGGCCACTTTTAATATCGCATCAGTATTATAGTGGGTTTCTAGCAGTAAATACATCAGGCGCAGTACAGCCTCTGATTTTGACCTCCCGGGATGCTTATCTCTGGTTTCAAAACTAAAATTGCTAATTTCTACTGCATGACACAATCGGTCAGCAAAATTTGGAATCTTGTTTTGATAACGCTTTATAAATTTGTGAAATAACATCGCAATCTTGTGGTAATTATCGGCATCAACCACTTCCAACAGCCATTCATCTTTTTCCTCTTGCCTCATATCGGCCAGTTCTAATAAATTTTTTAAAATATCTATCTTTCTTTGCCCTTCAATACTTTTTACAGTGTCAGCCAATTTGTATTTAATATTCTCGCTAGCTTCAACGTCGGTCTCTACCAATTCTGCTTGCCCGGGTATAGGCAAAATAAAATTGCTGCGTTGTTTATCTGTTAATAAACTATCAATCAACACTGCCTGTCTTTCTTTCTGTTGCTCTTTTATCTTAACCGACCCACGTTTGATCAAACGAAAAGTCTCCCGATAGTTTAAGCTATGTATATCCTTAAATTTATCCTCATCTTGATGCAAGGAAGAAAATGGCACATCGGTCGGTAAAACTTCGGCCACGTAATAATCAACTGTAGTGTTCAAAGCTCCCTGTTTTGGATGTTTTAACTTATAATCCATGGTCCCAATATGTTTTTTGCTAAGCAGACGAACCCGCCCCTCCTCTACGGCCTCTTCATACATGGCCTGATCCTTAGTTTCTCCTGATTCCACCTTGCCACCCAACGGCACCAACTGTCCAGCATTAACACTACTAATGTCTTTTTCCGCCCACAATGTTCTGGTAAATGATAATTGTTCCATTTTAACCCCTTCAGCTATTCGTCTAGCTACTTCTCTGCCTAATAGAGGTTGTACTAAAAAAGCCCTCACCACTGGATTAGTTTTTTCACCCTCTGTTTTTTCTCCTTTTTCTACGGGGACAACAGTTTCTCTTAAATTTTTTGGTCCAAATTCACTCATATATTTATTTTATTCTAAATGCACACCTTTATCCCAAATTTTTATTTTATCTAATATCTTAGGGAAGGTTGACAATTTATTTACCACGAACTTTGCCGCTTCTCGCGACTTTTTAATTATATCTTTATCCGTTAATTTTGCCAAACGCAAATTCATCAAACCGCTCTGGGTGGTACCATAGACCTCCCCCGGCCCACGAATTTCCAAATCTTTTTCTGCTAGTTTAAATCCATCCAAATTTTTCTCAAAAAATTTCAAACGTTCCTCAGCTTTTTTTGATCTAGAATCAGTAAATAAAAAACAATAAGATTGATAGTCGGATCGTCCGACCCGCCCCCGAAATTGATGCAACTGCGCTAAACCAAACCGATCTGCTCCTTCAATCATCATGACTGAGGCGTTAGGCACATCCACACCCACCTCAATTACCGAAGTAGAAATTAAAATATCTATTTTTTTATTTTTAAAATTCTCCATAATCTGATCTTTTTCATTTCCTTTCATTTTTCCATGTAAATACCCGATTTTTAAATCCGGAAAAATTTTTTCGGATAATTTTTTATACTCGCCCATTACGGTCTTTTTTTCGTCCGCCGAAATTAACGACGATTCCCCGTCAGCTTCGGCCAATTCAATCAGCGGACAAATCACAAAAGCTTGGCGTCCACCTTTTATTTGTTCCTGAATAAAATTATAAGCCAACTGGCGATTAATTCCGTCCACTAACCTGGTCTTAATTGGTTTTCTCCCTGGCGGCAATTCATTGATGATAGAGATGTCCAAATCACCATAGACCATCAGGGCCAATGAACGCGGGATCGGTGTGGCGGTCATACTCAAAAAATGTGTGCCTTGGCCCTTTTCTTTTAAAGTTTTGCGCTGTTCTACCCCAAACCGATGTTGTTCATCCACCACCACCAGACCCAAATTCTTAAACCCAA
This sequence comes from uncultured Gammaproteobacteria bacterium, assembly GCA_964516735.1. Lineage (GTDB taxonomy): Bacteria > Patescibacteriota > Patescibacteriia > Magasanikbacterales > GWA2-37-8 > JAHJCN01. Next base: position 16,374 of record CAZEYR010000008.1, on the reverse strand, counting down.
CCTGATCAGTCAACAACGCATGCGTGCCCACCACAATATCTATATCACCCTTTTTTAATTTTTCCAAAAATTCTTTTTTCTGCCTGGCCTTTGAATCATTTTTGTATTCATGCCCATCAATCTGCCAATTTGTGTTGGTGCGCAAAGCAATTTTTATCTGATCACCCAACATTTTTTTGAGGGATAAATAATGTTGTGTAGCTAAAATTTCCGTCGGCGCGATAATCGCCCCCTGATAACCATTTAATACCGTATTGTATAAAGAGATTGCCGCCACCACGGTTTTCCCCGACCCTACATCTCCTGATAACAAACGATTCATTGGAATATTTTTAGCCAAATCTTGCAGGATCTCCCATGCCGCCACTTTTTGAGTCTTGGTCAATACAAACGGCAGGCTTGCTACAAACTTTTTAATTTTTTCTTCCTGAAAAAACAAAATCGGAGCATGTTCTTTTATTAGGTTTTCTCTAGCCAATTCAGCTTTTAATTGTAACAAAAATAATTCATCAAATTTAAGACGTTCAGTACACTGCTTCAAATTGTTTTCATCGGCCGGAAAATGAATATCGTGCAAAGCGTGGTCCAAAGGCGCCAAATCAAATTTTTCCATTATTTCCTCTGGTAACCACTCTTCAATTTCTTTAGATAAAACAACCACTTGACTAGTTAAAAATCTTAATTGCTTTTGAGTTAAACCGGCAGTTAATGGATAAATCGGGACCAAACGAGCGGTATGAGTTGTTTCTGTCCGAGTCGTTTTTTCATAACTTGGATTGGCCAAATGCACTCCAATCACATCGGCTTTGGTTTTTCCAGACAAAAACACCTCATCGCCGGATTTTAAAGTCTTGGCGATATATGGCTGATTAAACCAAACCACTTTTAAGCTCCCTGTGCAGTCCGATACCAAAGCCTCGGTGATATTTAATTTTCTACGAAAGCTACGTTTACTGGCAATCAATTCTATTTTTACTCTAACCGTCACCATCTCATCTGGCGACAAATCTTTAATCTGAAAAATCCGGCTGTAATCTTCGTAACGAAAGGGAAAATAGTACAACAAATCCCCCGCCCGATAAACACCTAGATTTTTTAGGCGACGAGCAATAGTTTTCCCTACTTTGTTTAGTTGTTCAACCGGGGTTTTAAAATTCATAGTGAACAACATTATAATAACAAAAAAGAACTGGTCTTGCCAGCTCTCTAGTGACCCCGCCAGGAGTCGAACCTGGATTTTCAGCTTCGCAGGCTAATGTCCTATCCATTGAACGACGAGGTCTTATTAAATCGGTGTAATTCTAGCACAAACCCAGAAAAAAATCAATGGATACGAAATATTCGACTAATCCGGTCGCTCATCGGTTCTTCTTCTTGTTCTACATCCTCGGCTAAATACTGTGATAAAAGCTCACGAATCGGGCGCGGATCATAATCCATCAAAGGCACTTGCAAACGATGTTTTAACAGATTATTAAAGGAAAAATACAAACTTTTTACTTCTGGCGGATTATAAATTATCCAAAAATTATTTAACTCGGTATAGCGATAATATCTATTACCCACCAAAATACCCGTGTTAGTCAAAGCAAAGCTAATGTCCAATGGCTCTTGCAAATCTCCCAAAAACAAAATAATCACAAATAACACGATCACCAAAGCAAACAAATAATCCGAGGTAAATATGGCATATCCTATTAAAAATAAATCAATTATACCCATAAAAATATACCAACGACGATTGCGCTCGTATTTTTGATACTCTTTAATGGTCCACTGATAGATGATTTTGCCAAAATTAACGTCTTCTTTGGTAATATTTTTGGGCATATTGATACATTAGACCAGCTAATGGATATATTTTAGCACATTTAAAAGAGTACCACAAATGGTTGACTTTTAGGCCGTTTTGCGGTAGGGTGCCCGGGTTGATTGAGTTTACTAAAGGGAGAAAAATGTGGGTGATACTGGGCTCGAACCAGTGACCTTCGCAATGTGAATGCGACGCTCTAACCAACTGAGCTAATCACCCAAAAACTCCAATCAATATAACACGGCTTTTTAAAAAAAGCAAGATTGAGCAAAAAGCCAAAATATGGTATAATCTCCAATACGTATGGAAGAACGCGAAAACTATAATCAACCGGTAAATTTACTGGAGCCAAAACCGATCTACGAAGAGCAACAACCACCTAAAAAAAGGGGGCGTTTTTTACTTTATGTAATTTTGCTGGTGGTAATTTTATTCGGCAGTAATTGTGTTTATCGTCGTTATTCTATCGCTAAACTCCCTACCAATTCCGATGCCTACGATGCCGTTACTCTCAAGCCAACCAAACTGGGTATTTTACAATCTGTCAAAAATTTTATTTTCCACTCTAATAATTTTTTAGAAGGCCAAAGCGACGATCGAATCAATATTTTGTTATTGGGAATGGGCGGTCCCGGTCATGATGGTCCTTACTTGACCGACACCAACATTATCGTCAGTATTAAACCTAGTCAAAACAAAGTAGCCATGACCTCGGTACCGCGCGATTTAGGCGCTCAGATTCCAGGCGAAGGATTGCGCAAGATTAATCATGCTAATGCTTGGGGCGAATCTCAAGCCACTGGTCAGGGTGGTGAATATGCCCGACAAGTTTTCACTAAAACTTTTGATTTGGACATCCCCTATTATGTTCGAGTGGATTTTGCCGCTTTTCAAGAAATCATTGACGCCGTAGGTGGAATCAATGTCAATGTGCCAACTGCCTTTACTGATGCCTCTTTTCCCGGGCCAAATGACTCTTATCAGACTATTAGTTTTGAAGCCGGCCCACAAATAATGTATGGCGAACGCGCCCTTCAGTATGCCCGTTCCCGCCACGGCAACAATGGCGAAGGTTCAGATTTTGCTCGATCCAAACGCCAACAATTAATTTTAATGGCTTTAAAAGAAAAATTATTATCTATTGGCACTTATACCAACCCAATAAAAATAGAAAAAATTTGGAAATCTTTATCCAATCACATTGCTACCAATTTAGATTTTGGGCAGATAATGTATTTGGCTAGCGTTGCTCGCGACATGCAGGGCGATATAAAAAATCTTACTTTAGATGACAGCCCAAACGGCTATTTAGTTAGCTACACCACCCAAACCGCCGGCTTTACTTTGGGACCAAAAACTGGAAGTTTCAACGATATCAATAACGCCATTAAAAATATTTTTTCTCCGATTGAGCAAAAACCAGCTGAATTAAAAATTTCTAACGACAACAATACACAGAATACCATCCCAGTTCAAAACAACACTTCCATTTTCCCTTTCGCCAAAATTGAAATACAAAATGGCACATGGATAGTGGGTTTAGCTAGTCGAGCACAAAGCAAATTAGAACAAGCCGGCTTTTCCGTATCACACGTTGGCAACGCCTTACATCGGCCAATAGAAAAAACTACTATCTATTTAATTGGCAAAGATATTTCTGAAGAAATAACCAACGAATTAAAAAAAGTTTTAACCCCCAACATTATTTCTACCGCCTTACCGGAATGGCTCAAAGCGGAATACGACGATCCGGCTACTCAAGAAAATGAAAATGGATTAAAATACCAAACAGATACTAATATTTTAATTATTTTAGGACAAGATACTAAAGAATAAACATATGGCTACCCCTGCCAAAATTATCGATCTCAAATTACCGACTGTGGCTCTGGTGGGCCGTGTAAATGTCGGAAAATCCACGCTTTTTAATCGCATGACTGAAACCCGCAAAGCGATCGTTTCACCCATCCCGGGCACTACCCGCACCAGAAACATTGACATCGTCAATTGGCGCGGTAAAAATTTCCGATTGGTAGATACTGGCGGTTTGACTTTTGACACCGATGTACCTTTGGAAGAAGATATCATCCAACAAACCTTAATCGCCATCAAAGAGGCAGATATGATTTTATTTGTTGCTGACGTGACTAGTGGTATTTTTCCTCAAGAAAAAGAGCTGGCTAAACTTTTGAAAAATAGATATAAAGACAAACCTTTGGTTTTTGTCGCCAACAAATCTGATAGCCCAGAATTACGCATGCGTATCCATGATCCAGAATGGATGCGTTTAGGTTTAGGTGAACCGTTGCCAGTCTCTGCCCAAAACGGTTCTGGCGTTGGCGATTTATTAGACGTGATTTTTAAACAATTAAATAAAAATAAAATTAAGCCAAAAAAAGTTGAAACCTACGAACCAATTCGTATTTCTTTAGTCGGGAAACCAAACGTCGGGAAATCTACTCTTTTCAACAAATTGATTGGTGAAGAAAGAGTAATCGTCAGCAACATGCCACACACCACGCGCGAACCACATGATACTTTGGTAGAAGTAGACGGGATGCCGATGCTATTTGTAGACACGGCTGGTATCCGTCGCAAAGTAAAAGTTTCCGGCGAATTAGAAAAATACGGCATCGGAAAAAGCATTGAAACCATGGACCGTTCAGACATTGTACTATTAGTATTAGACGCCTCCGAGCCGGTCACCGACCAAGATCAACAATTGGCCGGCTTACTACTTGAACACGCCAAGAGCGTCATTATTATTATCAACAAATGGGATTTGGCCGAAGGCAACGATGACGAATTTAGAAATGAAGTAAAAAAATCTATCTACGGCTATTTCCCCCACTTGGATTTCGCTCCAATTGTTTTCACTAGCGCCAAGACCGAATACCGTATCCACCAAATCATGCCTTTGATTATTGACGCTTGGAACGCTCGCCATACCGAGATTGACGACGCTGAATTACATCAATTTATACAATATTCCGTCCGCAAACATTTGCCAACTCGCGGCATGGGCGTGCGTCATCCGGAAATTTTAGGCCTGACTCAAATTGCCGCCAACCCACCAGTATTTGAAATGAAAATCAAAAACAAAACTTCTGTCCACATTTCTTACATTCATTATATTGAAAATCGCATGCGCGAAAGATATAATTTCTTCGCTACCCCGATTATCTTCAAACTAACCAAAATGAAAAAATTGGCTCCTCGCTCACAAAAATAATTTTATTTCTATGAAATTAATTGTTGGCCTTGGCAATCCAGGAAAAGAATATACCAACACCAGACACAACGCTGGCTTTATGTTGGTAGATGAATTGGCTAAAAAACTCTCGGCCGGTGATTTTAAAATGGAAAAAAAATTTAACGCGGAAATTGCCACGGGAAATTTAAACGGCGATAAAATTATCTTGGTTAAACCACAAACTTTCATGAATAATTCCGGTCAAGCCGTGCGTGCGGTGATGGATTTTTACAAGCTGACTCCGGCCGATGTAATTGTGGCCCATGATGATAAAGATATCTTGATTGGTGAATATAAAAATCAAAATAATCGCGGCGCCGCTGGACACAACGGCGTCAAATCTATCATCGAACATTTGGGCACTCAAGATTTCGCTCGCGTCCGTATCGGTGTGGCGCCACAGGAAAGAGCTATTGATGACACCGCCGATTTTGTCTTGGGTAAATTTAGTAAGGATGAAAAAAATATTTTAGAAAAAGTTTTTACGGAAATTATCGCCAGAATAAAACAACCTTAAATATTGCCACAGCCCATATTTTAATATGGGCTTATTTAATATACGAGATAACTATATATGAAAGATGCTTACAACTTTTCATCAGTTGGAGAATCCACGAAAGAAATGTCTTTAGACTCACGAGAATTAAAAACGCTGGAAGCTGTCGGTTTAAACGCTGGGGATTTGAAAAAATTAATTAGTGGACAACATTTAGCCGAGGGTAGCTATGCACTAATTTACGACATACCCGATAAAAACCCCGCCATGGTAGCAAAGGCGTGGAAAAATCCGATAAAAGATCGTGATAGGGCACAGCATGAAAACACCGCCTTAAGATTGTTGCGTATGCAAGAATGGGCTGGTGCCCCTAAAGTTTTTGGATATCTTAATTCTGCTGGTGTATTAATAGAAGAAAAAATAGACGGAGAAAAAATAGAAATTTTCGATGAGCACTGTATTAGATTACTGGCTAGAGCACTCTCAAAAATACACTCTATACGATTAAACAAATATGGCAAACCACTGAGTCACAGAAAATCTGGTAGCCAAGCAGATAACTTGAGCGAAAATATAAATGAATTAACCAAAAAAATCGGCACTAACACAACCACCTCAACAGATCCTACAATAACTGACATCCTAAAAAAAGCTTTAAATAAAATCAAAATAGAGTCGCAAGAAAAAAATAAACATTTTCAAGATGCTAATTTTACCCTTGTACATTTTGACTTGAATAAAAATAACATATTACTCAAGAAACACACGGATGAAATTATAATAATTGACTGGGAACAGGCATCAGCTGGCGACAATGCCATGGATATAGCAAAAATGTTTTTAAAATTAAATTTTAATCAGCAACAAAAAGAATGCTTTTTAAATGAATACAGAAGCAATGATACACACCTCGCAGAGCGTATTAAGGTGTACGAAACTATAGTTTTGATTAATTCACTCCTGTGGAGACTAACCGTATTGAAAAATCAACCACCACAAACCACTGGGCCAAGCGAGAAAGAATTTTATGAACGAGTAAAAAATAATTTTGATAAAGAATTAAATACACTTAAAAATTTTGTTTCATAAAAAATAGTATTATGTCAAATTTAGACTTACATTTTCATTCTAATTTATCAGACGGAAAAATGAATATAAACAAATTAGGAAAAACACTAAAGAGTAACAAAATTAAATACTGTTCCTTAACCGATCACGACACAGTAGCTGGTATCACAAGATTACAAACGATGCTAAAAAAAATGGACATTTTATTAATTCCTGGTGTAGAAATTACAGCACTATACAAAAAAAATGAAATTCATCTACTTGTTTATGATTTCAATATCAAAGAAATGAAAAAAATACTAAATGAACGTGATAAAGAAATTACAAAACAAAGAAAGATAGAAATGGTCCAAGCCAAGAAACTATTCAATAAACAAGGAATTAAAATATCACCTAACCTTAGACCATCTAAAAAACGCCCTGTCGGTTATACGATAGCAAATGATATATTAAAACACCCTGAAAACAAAAAAATGTTTATACGAAATTTCCAAAAAATATTAACCATAGAAGATATTTATTATAAATATCAAGCACCAGGAAAAAAATGTTCGACAAAAAGAAGTGGCATTACCATCGAATGGATACTAAAAAAATTAAAAAATAAAACAGCCGATATAATATTAGCCCATCCTTTTTTGCAAGTCAGTGTTGCCGCTCAACCTTTGCACAAAAACGACATATTATCATTAATTAAAAAAGGAATAACCGGGTTAGAAATCTACCACAACAAAACAAGTCAAGAGCATATTGATTGGATGAAACAAATTGTGGAAGAAAAAAATTTACACCATACCGGCGGCTCTGATTATCACGGGCATTCCAAAGACACGCCAATCGGTTATTATGGAAAAAAAAAGCGGATTCCAAACTTCCAACTCTCTAATTATAATTCATTATGATTTTCGCAAGGAATAATACTGCAGTAAAAACCGCATCAAAAATATTATCGAAAAAATTTAAAGACTGCCCTTTTATCATCTCCGCTTACATATATGGGAGTGTTTTAACGAAAAACTTTTCACAAAATAGCGATATAGATGTTTTATTCATAGTAGAAGATACATACGAACCAAATATAATCCTAGAAAAAATTAAGGAAATACGAGACACTATAACAGACTTTAAGCTAGATTTAAATATAGTTTTTTTAGAAGAATTTAAAAAACGTTGGCACATATACAGACCACCCACTTATTTCTATTGGATCAAACAACGAAACAAACTTATTTGGGGTAAACAAAATCTAATCAAGGAAATAAGGGCGGACGAAATAACCGCCGAATCTTTGCTTAAAAGAGCTGTGGATTTAGCTCAAAGCAGTAGATCAGTTTATCTAAACAATAAAGAAGCAGATTTTTGGGTAAATAAATACAAAAGATGGATCAGGACTCTGATTTGCGAGATACACTATCTGGACAACAAATTAGAAACTGACTATAAAAAATGTGTCAAAAACATTGTAAAAAAATACCCTAAATACAATATGCTAAAAATTGTAATGGAAGATAATATTACAATGAAACAAATAACATCGGTGGCTGAAGAATTAATCTATTTAATTAGAAAAAATTTTATTTAAAATTTAACAAGGCATGAAAATATTAATGTTAACATCGAGATACGGGGCTGGTTATGGAATGGGATACTCATCATACAAAGAAGCTACTTACCTATCAAAATTAGGACACGAGGTCACAGTAGCACATTGCAATGAACATATCGAGGATTACACACACGATAACATCACAACCATTCACATACCAAATAAAAAAATTATATTGCTTGATTTTGTATATTTTTATTTTAAACTAAAAAAACTCCCACCGTCTGTAATAAATAAATTTGACATAGTATATATACAGTCGCTTGAATACGGACTGCTTGATTTTAATAAAATCAAAGTGCCTATTTTTTATTTTTCAAGAAGTACAATAATTGGTATTAACAAAACAATAGCAAAAAACATTCCTTACTAAAAAAAATAAACAATAAAATTTTAATAATCCTTGAAAAAAGATGCCTTAATTATGCGGGTACAGTACTCGTAAAATCAGAAATAATGCGTAAAGAAGTCCACTCACTTTATAACATCTCCAAAGACAAAATTAAAACTATCATCGGCGGAATAGACATAAAAGATTACCATAAAGAAGATGCGCTAACGAAAAATGAAACAAAAAACAAATACTCCATACCTGGTGATAAAAAAATTATATTATATATAGGCAGAATAGTCCCGCAAAAAGGGCTGGTTTATTTGATATACTCGGCCCTCTTACTATTCGAAAAAAGAAAGGATTTTGTAATTGTAGTCGCCGGAGAAAACACTGATAACGAATATACCAAAGAAATCAAAAAAATAATAAACAACAGTAAACAAAGTAAAAATTTTTATTTTTTAGGACATATCGACCAGCTAAAAACACAGTCAATTTTTAATATTGCTGATTGTGTAGTAACTCCATCATTATACGAACCGTTTGGAATGGTAAATTTACAAGCCGCTTATTTAAACAAACCAATAATAACAACTAGTGTGGTCGGCTCGCTCGATATTTTAAAAAAATATAAAAACCTCATAATAATAGAACCTAAATCAATTAACAATCTAGCCGATGGAATAAATAAAGTATTAGAAAAAAACAAACATACACAAAATATAAATTTTGATGAGTATAGTTGGAAAAATGTAACAAAAAAATTAATAAATATTTTTAATAATATTAAATAATTGTCCTTTACCAAATTGTCTGATAAAATTAATGGATATAAAATAGATATAAATAAAAGGTATGCGAACATCACACCTTACCGCTCTGGCCTACTTCCCCAAAATTACTTATAGCCGCTACCAAAAATTGGTCGGCTATTTTTATAGTCCAGATAAAATTTGGCAAGCGGAGTTATCCGAAATCTGCAAAGCTGGACTAGACGAAAATATCGCTCACGAATTTCTCACCTGGCGTGATAGTTTTGATTTAAACAAAATGGTGAGTGATTTGGAAAAACAAAACATCACCACTATTAATTTAGGTGAAGAAAATTATCCATCCCTCTTAGCCGAAATAAACGACCCGCCACTGACACTTTTTGTCCGTGGAAAATTACCAGACACAAATATTCCTACCATCGGCGTAGTTGGCACGAGAAAATTATCCGCCTACGGTCGCTTGGCTTGTGAAAAAATAATCGGCGAATTGGCCGAACACGGCCTGACGATTGTCAGTGGCCTAGCGCTTGGGATTGATGGTGTCGCCCACGAAATAGCTCTAAAAAAACAAACCAAAACCATTGCCGTGCTTGGCTCCGGAGTCGCCTCGCAATATATCTACCCAGCCACCCATCAAAATTTAGCGGAAAAAATTATCGCCCAAGATGGCGCTGTTATTTCCGAATACCCACCAAATTTCAAAGCGACCAAATATTCCTTTCCAGCTAGAAATAGAATTATCGCTGGCCTCAGCCTCGGCACCCTCGTCATTGAAGCCCCAGAATCATCCGGATCGCTCATCACTGCCCGCTACGCCCTAGATTACAACCGCGAAGTCATGGCCATCCCCCATCCAATCACCTCACTTTTGGGCGCGGGGTGCAATAAACTGCTCAAAATGGGCGCCAGACCAATCACCGCCGCGAGCGACGTCTTGGAAACCCTCAACCTCTCCGTAGCCCTAAAAAACCTCCCCAAACAAGACAATTTACCCTTAGATCCAATCGAAGCCAAAATCCTCAAATGCTTGGTAGCCGACCCCCTACACATCGACCTCATCATTCGCCAGACCGGATTACCCAGCCCGACCGTCAGTAGCACCCTCAGTATCCTGGAAATAAAAGGGCAAATCCGCAATATTGGCAACATGTCTTATTGCAAAATTTAACCCAAAAATAGCCCAAAAAATGGCCTAATATTTGACTTTTGGCCGAAAATCCTCTATCCTTAATTTGCTTATTTTATATTTTTTATGCCTACTCTCGTTATCGTAGAGTCTCCAACTAAGGCGAAAACCATTACAAAATTCTTGGGCCGCGACTATGTCGTGCGCTCTTCTTTTGGCCACGTCCGTGATTTGCCAAAAAGCAAAATGGGGGTGGATACCAAACACAATTTTGAACCGCAATACATCGTCAGTCGAGACAAAACCAAGACCGTAAAAGAGCTTAAAGATCTATACAAGAAAAACGGCCATGTTTTATTCGCAACTGACGAAGACCGTGAAGGAGAGGCTATTTCTTGGCATTTAGCCCATATTTTAGGTATTCCGGAAGAAAAAGCTGAACGTATTACATTCCACGAAATTACCAAAAGTGCTCTCTTGAAAGCCGTGGAACACCCGCGCACACTGGATCTCAAAATGGTAGACGCCCAACAGGCTCGTCGTATTTTGGATCGTTTGGTGGGTTATGAGCTATCCCCTTTCCTCTGGCGCAAAGTAGCCAAAGGTCTATCCGCTGGCCGCGTGCAATCGGTAGCCGTCAGATTAGTCGTAGAGCGCGAACGCGAAATCAAAAATTTCAAACCGGAAGAATACTGGGGCGTGGATGGTATTTTTAATACCGGCCGTGACGCAGAAAAAATTGAAGCCAAACTCGTTGCCGCCCCAGAAAAAAAGTTGGACAAAATGGATATTAAATCCAAAGAACAGGTAGACAAAATTTTGGCTGATCTAAACGGCGTCGACTACGCCATCAAAAATATTGACGAAAAGAAAACCAAGCGTTTGCCATCTCCAGCTTTCACTACTTCTACTCTCCAACAGGAAGCCAACCACCGTTTGGGTTTTTCTGCCAAACAAACCATGCGTTTAGCTCAACAATTATACGAAGGTATAGAAATTGCCAAAGAAGGCCATGTTGGTTTGATCACCTATATGCGTACCGATTCAGTCAATTTGTCTGAGAAATTTTTAACCGAAACCAAGGACGTGGTCGGCCAAAAATTTGGCGAAAAATATCAGCTAGAAAAACCACGCACTTATACTAATAAAAGCAAAAACGCTCAAGAAGCCCATGAAGCTATCCGCCCGACCGACGTAACTCGCACCCCAGAATCTGTTGAGCCTTTCTTGGATAAAAATCAATTTAGACTTTATGATTTAGTTTGGCGTCGCGCTGTGGCTACTCAAATGGCGGCCGCGGAATTGAATTCCACCGGCATAGATATTGAAACTACCAACAAATACTCCTTCCGTGCCACCGGGCAAACCATTATTTTTGATGGTTTCTTAAAATTATATTCTGAAAAAGCCAAAGAAAATATTTTACCAAAAGTGACTGTTGGTGAAAAAATAAAATGTGAAGAATTAAAACCAAACCAACATTCCACCGAGCCGCCATCACGCTATTCTGACGCCACTCTGGTTAAAGCTTTGGAAGAATACGGTATCGGTCGCCCTTCCACTTATGCCCCAACCATTGCCACGATTGAAGATCGTGGTTATGTAGAACGCGACGAGAAAAAACGTTTGATGCCAAAAGAAATTGCCTATACCGTCAACGACATGCTTGTAGAACATTTCCCACATATTGTGGATTATAAATTCACCGCGGAAATGGAAGAAAATTTGGATGCTATCGCGCGCGGAGAAAAGAAATGGCAACCGGTAATCAAAGATTTTTATGTGCCGTTCAAAGAAAACTTAACTAAAAAAGATAAAGAGCTAGCCAAAGAAGATGAGAAGACCGACGAAGTGTGCGATAAGTGTGGTAAAGAAATGGCTATCAAAACCGGTCGCTTCGGCAAATTTTTGGCCTGCACCGGCTATCCGGAATGTAAAAACACCAAACCAATGAAAGGCGAAGAAAAATCCGCCCACGTGTCCGAGCCGACCAATGAAATTTGCGACAAGTGCAGCGCGCCAATGGTCAAAAAAGTTGGCCGTTTTGGTCCTTTCCTTAGCTGTTCGACTTATCCGACCTGTAAAAATATTAAAAACATAGAAATCAAAACCAACGTCACCTGTCCAAAATGTGAAAAAGGTGAAATCGTGGAAAGACACAGCAAGCGCGGCAAAATATTTTATTCTTGCAACCGCTATCCGGATTGCGATTTCGCCATGTGGGACAAACCAACTGGCGAAAAATGTCCGGATTGTAAAAGCTTGTTGGCCTATGCCGCCAAAGGTATGGTCAAATGCAGTAATAAAGAATGTGGCTTTAAGAAAGAACAAGAAGCTAAATCCGACCATGCCCCGGACACCACCGAAGAAATACCGCCACCGCCAGATTTTGGTGAAAATGAAAACTAAATAGCTAAAACCATCCATATTTTTGGGTGGTTTTATTTTTTGCTTTTTCGAGCAAAAACGGCTATAATAGGCTTATGAAAAACAAAACCCAACTCCCAAAAAATCTATCCCTCAACGACTTATTAAAAGAATTGAGATCTTATTCCAAACCAGCCGATCTAGATTTGGTGCGCTTGGCTTATGATTTTGCTGCCAAAGCTCATGAAGGCCAGATGCGCAAAAGCGGCGACCCATACATCATCCACCCGCTCGCCACTGCTTATATTTTGGCTACCATGCGCATCGAAGTAAACATCATCGTGGCCGCCCTGCTCCATGATGTCCCGGAAGATACTCAGGTCACTTTGGAAGAAATAGAGAAAAACTTTGGCAAAGATATTGCCTCCATGGTACGCGGTATCACCAAGTTGGGCACTCTTAAATATCGCGGCGTTGAAAGATATATAGAAAATTTACGCAAAATGTTCGTAGCTATGGCCGAAGACGTTCGAGTAATGATTATCAAATTTGCCGATCGAACACATAATTTGCTCACCCTTGATGCTCAACCTTCCAATAAAAAATACCGCATCGCTTTGGAAAGTTTGGAAATTTATGCGCCGATCGCCAACCGCCTCGGCATGGGTGAATTCAAAGGCTTGCTCGAAGATTTATCTTTTCCTTATATTTATCCAAAAGAATATGAACGAGTCAAAGCCATTCGTGACAAAGTAATCACCACCGAAGGGGCTTATTTGGAAAAAACTTTGGATTTCATTAAAAATGAAATGAAAAATTCTGGTATTAATTTTTATGATATTCACGGCCGAGAAAAACAATTATATAGCCTGTACCAAAAATTATTAAAAAAAGGTTGGGATTCAGAAAATATCCACGACATTGTGGCACTGCGTGTCATCGTGGATAATGTTGGCGATTGTTATGCTACTTTGGGTATTATTCACCGACTTTGGCGTCCGCTCAAAGGCCGTGTCAAAGACTACATCGCCCAGCCAAAACCTAATGGCTACCAATCTTTGCACACCACTGTATTTGCCGATGACGGTAAAGTGGTAGAATTTCAAATTCGCACCAAAGAAATGCACGATGAATCCGAATACGGTATCGCTGCCCATTGGCATTATGATGAAAAAGGCTCTCGCCTCCCCGGCAAAGAAGTCGGTTGGGCCAAAGAATTAGCCCAGCTACAAAAAGAAATACTAAAAAATCTTTCTGACTTGGAAGAAATGAAAGTAGATTTTTTTCACAGCCGTATTTTTGTCTTTACTCCGCAAGGTGATGTGATTGATTTACCAGAAGATGCTACCCCTATAGATTTTGCTTACCATATCCACACCGAAATCGGTAATAAATGCAATGGGGCAAAAATCAACGACCAGCTCGTGAGTTTAGACACCATGCTCAAAAGTGGCGACGTGGTAGAAATTATCACCGATAAAAATCGTAAAGGCCCGAGCCCGGACTGGATGAAAATCGCCAAAACTCACATGGCAAAAGTACACATTCGAAACACACTAAACGCCAATCGTCGTAGTTGGCTGTCAGCAATTTTGCCACAAAAACTCAAAGGAAATAACAAAAAACCCACCGAATAGGCGGGTTTTTAATTTGTTTATTTTACTCGACAATCTTTTTTATTATTCTAGCCAACTCTTCTTTAGAATAATACTGTAAACTAATTGTGCCTTTGTCTCCTTTTTGCGTAATAGACACTTTGGTGCCAAGCGCGGTACGAATTTTATCTTCCAAATAAGCTAGGTTTGGATCGCGACGCAAAGTGCTTTTATCTATTCTCTGTCTGTTTACTTCTTTTTCCAACTCTCGAACAGTAATTTTTTGTCCAAGCATGGAAGAAAGCATGGCCAACTGTTTTTCTGAGGTCTCAAGGCTAAGCAAAGATCTAGCTTGTCCGGTATTTATTTTTTTATCTACCAAAGCCTTTTGTATTTCTTCGGGTAAATCTAACAAGCGAATGGCATTGGCCACAGCTGGACGACTCTTCCCGACTTTAATTCCGACTTCTTCTTGGGTCATGTCAAATTCTTCTATCAGTCTTTTGTAGGCAAAAGCTTCTTCGATCGGATTAAGATCCGCACGTTGGATATTTTCTATCAAAGATACTTCCAACCTTTCTTGGTCAGCCATCTTTTTGACAATCACTGGCACAGTCGCCAAACCGGCTAATTTAGAGGCGCGAAAACGACGTTCGCCCGCTACCAACTCATATCCGCCGTTGGCTTTTTCTATTACCAAAAGCGGTTGCAATACACCATGCTCTTTGATAGAATCAGCCAATTCTTGCAATTCTTCCGGATTAAAATGTTTGCGCGGCTGATTGGGATCCGGTTGGATTTCCGATAATGGAATATTCCAAATTTTATCTTTGGTATCTTCGCTGACGCCATATTGTCTTACCTGGCGACCGGTATTTGTCGGGGTGATTAAAGCCCCCAAACCACGACCTAAAGACATAGTTTATAAAATTAATTTTTTTCTTGCTTGTCGTTTTTCTCAAAATAATTTAAAATTTCTTCACCTAACCTTTCATAGGCACGCGAGCCTTTGCCGTATGGTTCGTAGTGGAAAATGCTTTGGCCATAACTTGGCGCTTCGGCCAAACGTACAGTACGCGGAATTACCGAACGGAAAATATTGTTTGGGAAATATTTATACAATTCTTGCATAACCTCTTCGGACAAACGATTACGGCCGTCAAACATCGTCAAAACCGCACCCAAAACATTTAATTCTGGCTTCACATTTTCTTTTACTAAATCAATGGTTTTTAATAGCTGGCCCAACCCTTCCAAAGCATAATATTCGGCCTGCACCGGGATCAAAATATGATCCGCGGCCACCAAGCCATTAAGAGTCAAGATGCCGAGAGATGGTGGACAATCAATCAAAATATAATCATAGGCGTGTTTGCCTTCATTCAAGACGTCGGACAATTTTCTTTCACGCCCTTCCATATTCACAAGCTCCACATTGGCACCGGCTAAATCCGGAGTGGCTGGAGCGACTCGCAAGCCAGCATGGCCGGTGTTGGCTACCACGTCATGCAGACGATGCTGACCGACGAGAGTGTGATACAAACCTTTTTCTATTTCTTGATGTTTGATGCCGAGACCAGAAGTGGCATTACCCTGCGGATCCAAATCTACCAACAAAACAAACTTACCGGCTTCAGCTAAAGCCGCGGCCAAATTGACCGAAGTTGTTGTCTTTCCTACCCCACCTTTTTGGTTAACAATAGATATTATGGTGGACATAACAAAATAATTGAAAATTTAAGAATATCATATCACATAATTGACAAAAAAACAAAAG
Source organism: uncultured Gammaproteobacteria bacterium (assembly GCA_964516735.1). GTDB lineage: Bacteria > Patescibacteriota > Patescibacteriia > Magasanikbacterales > GWA2-37-8 > JAHJCN01. The sequence continues at coordinate 166 of CAZEYR010000008.1, read as the reverse complement.
ATGCTATAATATGAGCACGATTTGCCCAAGTGTCGGAATTGGTAGACGATCACGACTCAAAATCGTGTGCCTTCGGGCGTGTGGGTTCGAGTCCCACCTTGGGCACGAAGTAAGACGCTTATTGCGGCTTTTTTGTTTATCTTCAAGCTTTTTCCGGCTTTATCAA
>CAZEYR010000007.1:0-35572 GCA_964516735.1 uncultured Gammaproteobacteria bacterium | reverse complement strand
ATAGCTGAACAAATGGCGATTAATTATAAAGAAAGTGAAAATAAGTTTAGGGCTATCTCGCAAGCGGCTAAAGATGCCATAGTCGTAATGGACGAAAATTCTAAAGTAGTATTTTGGAACGAGGCGGCGGTAAAAATGTTTGGCTATAAATCCGATGAGATAATCGGTAAAGAATTTCATGATTTTATTACTACTAAAACAGAACATCGCAAAAAAGAAAACTTAATTCATTTTGGTAAAACTGGAGAATCCGCGGTTTTAAATAAAAGTTTAGAAATGCCAGTAAAAGATAAAGTTGGTAAAATTTTTACGGTTGAATTAACAGTGGCCAAAACTAAAATTGATAATCGTTGGCACGCGGTCGGCATTATGCGCGATGTGTCTGAGCGCAAAAAGCAAGACGATATTTTACGGACCCGCACGGAAGAGTTAGAGAGATTGAATAAAAACATGGTGGGTAGAGAAATAAAAATGAGAGAATTAAAAGCAGAGATAAGTAAAATAAAAGCAACAAAAAAAGTTAAGAAAATATGAGAAGATTTTCTATCAGAAAAAGATTGTTATTTTTGACTGTGACCCTAAGTATTTTTTTTGGTTTAATAATTAGCGCAATTGTTTTCTTTTTTTTACAAGATAGTTTAATTCAAGATAAAATAGAGAGTGCTAAAGAACTGGCAGCTGAACAAGCACAACAGTCGGTTGGAGTGCTGAATGGGTATAAAATTTTTACCAAGATGTTGGGGACTCGCACGCGGGTGAGAGAATTTTTACAAGATCAAAGTAGCGCCCGACAGACGGAATTAAATAATATTTTTTTGGAATACATCGATGACGATCATAATTTACTTTCTATTTATTTAATGGATAGAGATGGCGTGGCCCTCATTTCAACTGATCAGACTTTTGTCGGACAAAATTATAGTTTTAGAGATTATTTCAAAAAAGCATTTTTAGGCAGCCCTTTTGTTGAAGCAGCCCTAGGTAAAACCAGTGGAAAATTTGGTTTTTATTTTTCTTATCCGGTTAAAGATGGGGCAGGTTTGGTTATTGGAGTGTTAACAGTAAAGGTAGATGAAGAGGCTTTTTCTAAAAATATTTTAGAAAGTCAATTAATAAATAGCAATAATGTAATGTTAACTGATGATTATGGGGTGGTGATGTTTAGCAACATCTTAGAAAGAAACTTGCAAAGTCTAGGTCCGTTGACGGCTGACGAGGCCAAACAATTGAAAGAAAGTAATCGTTTTTTGGGGCAGGAAATAAGTTATTTGCCGTATGTAGCCGCTCGAGATTTGATTGTTAAATACACGAGTCCGATTTTGACGGTGATTCAGGATTATACAGATTCAAAAAAAGAATTTTTTTATGTTCATAAGTTAGATGATCTGCCTTTTTATTTGGTGGTAGAAATTGGTATGGAAGATGCAAAGGTAGCAATTTTTAAGACGGTTATGATTGTCGCTGGAGTTATTTTTGTTTTTGTTTTATTGCTTACAGCTGCGGTATATGGCTTGATTACTAAATATTTAATTCTTCCTTTAGGTAAATTATCGGAGTTTGCCCAAAAAGTTAGCGAGGGTGATCTGAATTATAGGCTAAATATAAAAACCAACGACGAATTAGAAGAATTGAGCGTGGTTTTAAATCAGATGTCAGAAAAATTAAATAAATATTATGATGATTTAGATGGGCAGGTAAAAATTAAAACCCTAGAGCTGGAGGAAAAAACAAAAAATATGAAAGAGCAACAGCTGGCTATTTTGAATATATTGGATGATGTAGAAGTAGAAAAACAGCGTTCAGAAAATTTGGCCAAAGATTTAGTAAAATTTAAGATGGCTGTGGATAATGTGTCTGATCATATCGTCATCACGGATAAAGAAGGTATGGTTTTATATGGCAATAAAGCCGCAGAAAAGATTACCGGCTATCCGATCAGAGAGGCTTTAGGTAAAAAAGCGGGCACCCTTTGGAAGCTGCCGATGCCGGAGGCAGTATACAAAAAAATGTGGGATACCATTAAAGAAAAAAAGAAGGTGTTTATCAGTGAAATACAAAATAAAAGAAAAAATGGAGAAGTGTATGATGTGGCTATAAGCATTTCCCCAGTGCTGGATGAAAAAAAACAGGTAGTATTTTTTGTTGGTATTGAAAGAGATATTACTAAAGAAAAAATGATTGATCGGGCTAAAACAGAATTTGTGTCTTTAGCCTCTCATCAATTACGTACCCCCTTGTCTACGATTAATTGGTATGCTGAGATGCTTTTATCTGGAGATGCGGGAAAAGTGACAAGCAAACAAGCTAAATTTTTAAAAGAGATCTACAAAGGAAATCAACGAATGGTAGAGCTGGTTAACGCTTTGTTGAATGTGTCAAGGATTGAACTTGGTACCTTCGCTGTAGAGCCTCAGCCAACTAATTTGTGTGAAGTATTGGCCAGTGTTTTATTGGAAGTGGATCCGCAAATAAAAAATAAAAAATTAAAAGTGACAAAAAATTGTCCAGGTAATTTTCCGGAAATGATGGTAGATCCAAAATTGATGCGTATTATTTTTCAAAATTTTATTACTAATTCTATAAAATATACTCCACCAGAAGGTAAAATTGTTGTGACAGTAACCAAACAGTCCAAGGATGTCTTGATCAGTGTGTCCGATACCGGGTATGGTATACCTAAAAACGCCCAAGATAAAATATTTAATAAATTGTTTAGAGCGGACAATATTAGGGCGATTGAATCTGATGGTACGGGGTTAGGATTATATATTGTTAAGGCTATAGTAGAGCAGAGCAAGGGTAAAATTTGGTTTGAATCAGAAGAAAATAAAGGTACAACTTTTTTTGCTACCTTGCCTCTCAAAGGTATGGTTAAAAAAGAGGGGGCAAAGGATTTAGCTTAATATTTTAGCTAAAACTTGCCAAAAACAATTATAAACCGGTAAAATTGAAATAAAATTACCGGTTTATTTGTATATATAGAGTTATGACAAAGCCCAACTTAACAGATGAACAATTGGTGTCTGTGATCAGGGAAAGCGATAAAGAATTATATGGAGAAATTATTCGGCGTTATCAAGAAAAACTTTCCCATTATTTAAGAAAATTTATTAGGAATCCAGATGAATTAGAGGATGTTTTGCAAGAAGTTTTTATTAAAGCCTATAAAAATCTTTATGGTTTTAACATAGATAAAAAATTTTCACCTTGGATTTATAGGATTGCACACAATGAGGCAATTAATAGTATTAAAAAATTATCTAATCAGCATCTGTCGCTAGATGAGCAAGAATGGGAAATAGTGGACAAAAAAATGGATATTTTAGAAAAGGTAAGTAGTAAAATGGAAAGAGAGGCAGTAGAGAAACAGCTTTTTGTACTGAAAAATAAGTATCGAGAACCTCTTATTTTATATTTCTTTGAACAAAAAACCTATGAAGAAATTAGTGATATATTGCATATGCCGGTGAATACGATCGGAACATTAATTTCTCGAGGTAAAAAAAGATTAAGAGATAAATTAGATAAAAAATATGACATTAGAAAATAGTCCAATTGAACAAAAAGTAATGGCGGAAATTAACAGCGGTCGAGTTCGTTTACGTTCTAAGTATATTTATTTGGCAGAAAAATTGGGTTTTGCCAGTGTGTTTATTTTTACCGTCCTGTTGGCCGTACTCTTTTTTTGTTTAGTCCTCTTTTATTTAAAAACCTCCGATAATTTAAATTATTTAAGCTTTGGCAGCTGCGGATTGTTAGCCTTTTTTGAGTCTTTTCCTTATTTATTGGTGATAACCTTTGTTTTATTGGTTTTTATAGCAGGTTTTATTATGAAAAAAATGGAAATTAGCTATAAAAAACCATTCAGTTATTTAGCTTTAGGTTTGGCAGGAGTTGTGATTTTGTTTGGTTCTGCTTTGGCTTTTACCGATGTGGCTGACCACATAGAAGAAGTGGCCTATCAAGGCCATCCCGCTGGTCGTTTGTTTAAACCATTTTTTAGGGGCGGTTTGGATGAAAGGAATCGGGGGCTAGCCGGAAGGGTTTTGGCTATAGAAGGTAAACAAATGGCGATTCAAACACCGCGTGTGGTAAAAATTATTAATGTCAGTCGTATAGAGAACAAAGTCTTGAACACTATATATCCGAATATGTTTATTTTAGCTATTGGTGAAATGAAAAAGGGTGTATTTCTAGTGGAAAAAATAAAATTAATTGATCCAGAAGAAATACCCATGACTTTAAGGGGGATTGATAGACAGTTTTCTGGACAGACACCCCCGGTGAATTTTCCTTTTTAGTCCTTTTTTTATGAATAATATTCTCAAATGGATTTTGAAATATAAAAAGATTTCCGGAGTTATTTTGCTGGCATTGGTGTTAATAATTTATTTTTTAATCAAACGAAATAGTACCGGAGAAACTGTAGTCTCTTATAATTTGGCCGTAGTAGAAAAAAATACCGTAATCTCTACTATTTCTGGCTCTGGTCAGGTGTCGGCCTCCAATCAGGTAGAAGTTAAAGCTAAAGCCAGTGGGGATGTTTACAATGTGCCGGTAAAAGTCGGACAGACGGTGAAAACCGGTGCAGCCCTGGCTTATTTAAATGCTAAAGAGGCCTTAAAAACTGTTAGAGATGCTCAGATGAGTTTGGAGACAGCCCAGCTGTCTTTGCAAAAATTGAAACAGCCAACTGAAGAGTTAACCTTGACTCAGGCGGAAAATGCATTGGCTCAGGCCCAAGAATCCAAGATTAAGGCAGAGGATAATGTAATCAAGGCCTACGAAGATTCTTTTAACACTATTTCCGATGTATTTTTGGACTTACCCACCATTATTACTGGTTTAAATGAAATTTTGAACGGCAATCAAATTGGCGAAACAGAAATAGTGGCCGCCAATTATGATAACGCCTCGGCTTTGATGAATAATTTGAGCCTAATCAGTCGAGAAAAATTGGAGCCGTATCAGTTGGTAGCTAGGAGAGATTATGCGACCGCTCGCTCCAAATACGATATTAATTTTTTAGATTATAAAAATATCACTCGTTATTCTGATCAGGAATCCATCGAAAAAATATTAGCCGAAACTTTAGAAACTGCCAAAGCAATCGCTCAGGCGGCCAAAAGTTCAAATAATTATTTGGATACATGGGTAAATGCTAGAACTGACGATGGATATGATACTTTTAGTAAAGTAACATCTTATCAATCAGATTTGTCGAGTTATATCGGTAAGGTGAATTCTGGCCTATCTTCTTTGTTGTCCAGCCAGAGATCGATTCAAGATTATAAGGAGGCAGTAGTCAATGCCGATCGTACCATCCAAGAAAAAACTTTGTCTTTGGAAAATTTAAAAGCCGGCACCGATATCTTGGATTTAAGATCGCAAGAATTAAGTGTCCAACAAAAGATAAATGCGTTGGCTGATGCTCGAGAAAAATTAGCCGACTACACTGTGCGCGCTCCGATTGATGGTGTAGTGGTTGATGTTAGCGTTAAAAAAGGCGACAGCCTGTCTAGCGGCGGTACCGTGGCGACTATTATTACTACTCAAAAAATTGCCAGCATGACTTTAAATGAAATCGATGTAACTAAGGTAAAAACTGGTCAGAAAGCTACTATCACTTTTGATGCCATCGAGGATTTGACTGTGGCCGGCCAAGTGACAGAAGTCGACGCAATCGGCACAGCTTCGCAAGGCGTAGTTAGTTATGGGGTAACTATTGGTTTTGACACTCAAGATGAGCGAATCAAAACCAGCATGAGTTTGAACGCCTCTATTATTATTGATTCCAAGGTGGATGTTTTGGCAGTGCCGAATACTGCGATTAAGACAAAAGGGGATATTAATTATGTGCAAGTATTAACCGATTCTGGAATCAATGCCAATAATTTACAGGGGATTATCACCGATAAAATTTTGGAAAATCGTACGGTGTTGATTGGTTTGGCCGATGATACTAATACAGAAATTGCTTCTGGTTTAACCGAAGGTGAGTATGTAGTAATAAAAACTATTACAACAACCGCGGCTGCTAAAAATTCTAGTAGTGCCCCTAGCTTATTGCAAAGTTTGGGCACTGGCGGACGTGGCAGCCAAAGTCGTGCCAGTTCTTCGTCTAGTGGCAACGCGACCAAAGCTTCTGTTACGGGCGGAGATTTTGATGGTCCGCCTCCGGGTATGTAATTATATGATTGTAGTAAAAGATTTAATTAAAATTTACAAAACCGGTAATACAGAATTTTTAGCTCTTAAAGGTGTGAGTTTTAAAATTGAAGACGGCGAATTTGTGGCTATTATGGGTCCATCTGGTTCGGGTAAATCTACTTTGATGCATCTGATGGGGGCGTTGGACACTCCAACTTCCGGTACTTATTTTTTGGATGGAAAAGATGTCTCTAGATTGACGGATGATGAACTGGCTAATATTAGGAAAAATAAAATTGGGTTTGTTTTTCAAGCTTTTAATCTTTTACCGCGAGCAACCGTTTTACGCAATACAATGTTGCCTTTAGTTTATGCTGGTGTGCCCAGAGAAAAAAGAAAATTACTAGCAGAAAAAGCTTTGCAGGCTGCTGGATTAGATCCAGAATATTTTGATCACCAATCAAATCAATTATCTGGTGGACAGATCCAAAGAGTAGCGATTGCTCGAGCCTTGGTAAATGATCCATCTTTGGTTTTAGCTGATGAGCCTACCGGTAATTTAGATACTAAAACCGGCAATATTGTTTTGGGTACTTTTCAAAAATTAAACAAAGAATGCGGGCGAACCATTGTGTTGATTACCCACGAGTTGGATGTAGCGGAACATGCGGATAGAATTATCGTGATACGCGACGGGCAGATAATTAGTGACAGTAAAAATCATAAAAAGAGAGAAACTTAAATATTATGGAAATTCTGGATATTTTAGAAGAAACATACACAGCTATTACCTCTAATAAAGCGCGTTCCGGTTTGACTATTTTAGGTATTATTATTGGCATTTCTTCAGTGATTGCAATGTTGTCAATCGGGCAGGGAGCACAAAATTCTGTAAAATCTAGTATTGCTTCCTTGGGGTCTAATACTTTAACCATTCGTCCGAGTATGCAACGCGGAGTGGGGACAATGGTTTCTAGCGGCCGAGGCTCGGCAAATTCTTTAAAAATGAACGATGTGGAGGCGATTGCTAGTTTGGATTTAGTGGCCGCTGTTTCTCCAATTGTCCAGGGGCGTTATCAGATTACCGCTAAAGGTACCAACACTAATACATCAGTCTATGGTATAAAAGCCGAATATGCTACGGTAAAAAATTTAGAAGTCGCTGATGGTAATTTTATAACTGAACAAAATAATAATGTCGCTTCTCGGGTAGTGGTGTTAGGTCCGGATGTAAGAGATGATTTGTTTGGTGAAGAAGTAACCGATGTGGTCGGTCAGACTATCCGTATTAATAAAGTTAATTTTACCGTGATTGGCGTTACTAAAGCGAAAGGCGGGTCGGGTATGGGCAGTCAAGATGATGTGGCCTATATTCCCTTGTCTACTTATCAGCGTTTATTAAGCGGAAGCGAATATCTAAATACAATTGAAGTAAATGTAGTAGATGCTGATTCTATGGCCGTTGCTCAAACGGAAATTAGCGACTTGTTATTACAAGAGCATAAAATTACCGATATCGCTAAAGCGGATTTTTCTATTATGAACATGGCAGATATTGCCCAGTCGGCTAGTAATATCGCTTCTATTTTTACCATGTTGCTTGGATCGGTGGCCGGTATTTCTTTAGTAGTAGGCGGTATTGGTATTATGAATATGATGCTAACCACGGTCACCGAACGCACTAAAGAAATCGGTTTAAGAAAGGCTATTGGAGCTCGTGAAAAAGATATTAATTTGCAATTTTTGGTAGAATCGATTGCTTTAACTTTTTTGGGCGGTTTGATTGGGGTGATGTTGGGTTGTGCTATCGGCTGGGGTTTGACTTATTTCGGTGTGATCCAAACTAGTGTCAGTTCATTTTCTATTTTATTGGCTTTTGGCGTATCGGCCTTAATCGGCATTGTGTTTGGTTATTATCCAGCCAAACGCGCTTCCAAATTAAATCCGATTAACGCGTTGCGTTTTGAATAATTTATTTATAATTAATAAAAAAATATGGTAAATAGTTTGTCTAAAAAAATTTTAACAATCATTATTGCGGGGGCGGTGGCTTTGTCTGGCTTGTCTTTTTTTGCTGGGATTAAAGTAGGTGGCGCTAAAAAGAGCAGCTTTGGCCGTGGCACTTTCCCGGGCGGAGCTGGTGAAATGACCGGACCGATAGCCGATAGACAAGGGAATAAAATCGCCAATCGTAGTTTTGGTGGAATGGTAAGCGGTGAAATTATTTCTAAAGACGATAAGAGCTTAACTGTTAAAACGGCAGATGGCGGATCCAGAATCGTTTTGTTTTCTTCTTTGACTGAAATAGGAAAGACTGCTGTCGGAACATTGGCTGATTTAGAAATTGGTAAAAATGTTATGATCAATGGCAAAGCCAATACCGATGGCAGTATTACTGCTAGCGTGATTCAGTTGCGTAATGCCCAGCCAGCCGGCATGATTGCTCCGAACGGACAACAACCAGATAGTCAACAAACGAACTCAACTCCAATTGCTCCGATCAAGTAAAATATTTATAAACAAAAAACCGCTAGATTGGCGGTTTTTTGTTTGGGGGCAAATGTTAGGCGCGTTCCTCCCAGTGTTTGTCAGTCTCTACTTCCAATTCCAGATAAACTTTTTTATTTAAGGCGGTTTCTAATTCTTTTCTGGCGGCGATGCCTATTTCTTTAAGGGCTCGACCGCGGGCGCCGATAATCATTTTTTTGTATCTGGCTTCCAGAGTAAAGATAATAGCCTTGATTACAAACATATCTTCTTTTTCGTCAATTTCTTCCACCTCTACATGGGTAGTGTAGGGCACTTCTTTACGCAAAGCTAAAAATATTTTTTCGCGAATTAATTCGGCTACCCAAAATTTTGGATCAATATTAGTGTTTTGTTCCGGGGGATAGAGCGGCTCACCTTCTGGCAGTAATTCGAATACCTTGTCGCGTAGAGGCTGAACATGGCGGTTGAACAATCCGGATAATTCAAAAGTGGCGTCGAATTTTTCAGATAAATTTTTATAATCATCCAAATATTCTTTTTCCTCTTTTGGTAAATCGGATTTATTGATAATCAGAATTTTTGGAATTTCCATAGAGCGGATTAAAGCCATGGTGGCGCGTTCTTCCGGACCCAAAGCTTTTCCCGGATCTACAACATAAACGACGATGTCGATGTCTTTGATTGCTTCGTGAACACGTTTGGTTAATTTACCGGCCAATAAGCTTTTTTCTTTAAAAATACCTGGAGTGTCAACAAAAACAGCTTGACCTTGCGGACCGTTTAGTACCCCGTGTATAATGTTTCTAGTAGTCTGTGGTTTATCCGAAACTGCTGCTAGCTTGGTGCCGACTAAAGTGTTCAAAAGTGTGGATTTCCCAGCATTAGAACGGCCTACCAAGGTGATTATTCCAGATTTAAGCATAATTGTTTGATTTTTAATTTATTTATAGTATAATACTAGCTTAAATGGGGGAAAAAGGCAAGTTTTAGCCTAAAAAGAGCATTTTTTACATATGAAAGTGATTTTATTGCAAAAAGTAGTTGGTTTAGGCAACCCAGATGATATTAAAGAGGTAAACGACGGATATGCGGTCAATTTTTTATTCCCGAAGCATTTAGCAGTTCAGGCTTCTAAAAAAGCCATAAATAATCTGGCCGTACAAAAGAAAAAAACCGCTAAAGAAGCAGAAAATGATTTACGTCTGCAACAGAGTATGGCAGATAGGTTGGATGGTTTGGAAATAAAATTTAAAGAGAGCGTAAATGGTAAGAATCAATTATATTCAGCGGTAGGCGCACAGAAAATTTCAGAAAAATTACAACAATTGGGTTTTGCTGTTGAAAAAAAACAAATTGAAGTCGCGTTGATCAAAGCGGTGGGGGATTACAAAGCGAAAATAAAGTTTCGTCACGGTTTAGAATCCAACATCAGTATCGTTGTCTCCGCGGCCTAGTCCCCTCATCTCTAAATGAGGGCTTTTTTTATTAATTATTTTTTTAATAGTCTATGGCAAAAACGAAATATATTTTTGTGATTGGGGGAGTGATGAGTGGGGTAGGTAAAGGGGTGACAGCCGCCTCAATTGGTCGTATATTAAAAAATCGCGGATTAAATGTTTCAGCGATTAAAATTGATCCATATATCAATTTAGATGCCGGAACAATGAATCCAGTGGAACATGGGGAAGTGTTTGTGACGGAAGACGGCGATGAAACTGATCAGGATATTGGCAATTATGAAAGGTTTTTAGATACCAATATTTTATCGGTTAACTATATGACTACCGGTCGAGTGTATATGAGCGTAATAGAAAAAGAAAGATCGATGCAATATAAAGGGCGTTGTGTACAAGTAGTGCCACACATTCCTTTGGAAGTGATTACCCGGATCAAAACTGCTGCGAGCAAAGCCGAGGCCGATGTGGTGGTGGTAGAGGTTGGCGGTACGGTTGGCGAATATGAAAACATTTTGTTTTTGGAAGCCGCTCGCATGATGAAATTATCTAATCCAGATGATGTAGCTTTTGTGCTGGTGAGTTATTTACCAGTGCCCGGTCATTTGGGCGAGATGAAGACTAAGCCAACTCAACATGCCGCCCGAGCTTTAAATAACTGCGGTATTCAACCGGATTTTATTATTGCTCGCGGTCATGAAGAATTGGACAAGCCGCGTCGAGAAAAGCTAGCTTTCTTTTGTTGGTTAAGATCGAAAGACGATGTTTTGTCAGCTCCAGACGTGAATAGTATTTATGAAATTCCAGCCTTTTTTGAACGTCAGCATTTTGGAGATCTTTTAGGCGATCGTTTGAAATTAAAATTTAAAACCGGAAAAACTCGCGAATGGGATAATTTTGTTAAAAGAATGAACGGTACTACGGGTGCAGTAAAAATTGCGGTAGTTGGAAAATATTTTGGTACTGGTAATTATACTTTGTCTGATTCATATATTTCCGTAATTGAAGCGGTTAAACATGCTTCTTGGCTGAATGGTGTTAAACCAGAAATGACATGGATTGATTCTGAAGAATATGAAAAAGATCAGAGTAAAGTAAAAGAACTTTCTAATTACGATGCTTTGATTGTTCCGGGTGGATTTGGCACACGCGGAGTAGAGGGGATTATCTCGGCGATTAAATATGCCAGAGAAAATAAAATTCCGTATTTGGGTTTGTGTTATGGTATGCAGCTGGCTACGATTGAATTTGCTCGTAATGTGCTTGGGCTTAAAAAAGCTAATACGGTGGAGATGGACATCAAGACCTCAGAGCCAATTATCCATATCAATCCCAAACAAGCGGACAATGTGCAGAAAAATCGTTACGGCGGCACAATGCGCTTAGGCGCTTATAATTGCACATTACGTGCTGGTACCAAGTCTCGTGAGTTGTATGGCCAAGAAAAAATTAGTGAACGTCATCGCCATCGTTATGAGTTTAATAATAATTATCGCGAGATGATGGAAAAAGCCGGTATGCAATTGGTGGGCATCAATCCAGAAGCGGATTTAGTAGAGGTGATTGAATTAAAAGATCATCCGTTTTTTGTTGGTACACAGTTTCATCCGGAATTAAAATCTCGTCCGCTACATCCACATCCACTTTTCGTTGGGCTGATCAAAGCAGCGTTAAAAAAATAAAAAATAGAGCAGGTCATTGCTGACCTGCTCTTTAATTTTAATGTCAATTTTTTATCTCCCCATCAACCTAATCAAAACATTTACTGTTTTGAAAAGAATGGTCATGTCTAAAAGCCAGCCACGATTTTTAATATAATATAAATCGTATTCTAATTTACGGAGATTTTCTGAAATAGTGCCGTAATAACTTTCGTGTAGCTGTGCCCAGCCAGTTAAACCGGGTTTTACCAGATGACGTAAAGTGTAAAAAGGCATGGTTTCGGTTAGTTGTTTTACAAATTCCGGTCTTTCTGGACGAGGGCCGATAATACTCATTTCACCTTTTAAAATATTGATAAATTGGGGTATTTCATCTAAACGGGCACGGCGTAAAATTTTTCCAATAGGAGTAACGCGGGTGTCCTTTATTTGAGCAAATTGCGGTCCGCCAATTTCTGCGCTGCCATCGGCGCTTAATTTTATCATGGTGCGATATTTATATATTTTAAAAAATTTACCACCTCGCCCAACCCTTTCTTGGGAAAAGAAAATCGGGCCGGGAGAAGAAAATTTAATTATTAAGGCTAAAAAGGGAAAAGTAATCAGGAAGAAGAGGCCGAGTAAAAAGCCAAAAATTAAATCCACAATAATTCTAGCCCGATCGTAGATCCTTTTTTGTTGTTCATGCAGGTTGGTTAAAAACCACGATTCGGAAAAAGTGAAAGGGGGAATGCGACCCATTATTTCTTCATAAAATTTGGCTAAATCCATCATTTCAATTTGTTTGGATAAATAGCCGTATAACTCTTTCAAAAGTTGTTCATCTTTGGCTAAATGAGGGGCGATTACTAATAACTGGGGAGAGTTTTTTAAGGGGGCCAATTCTTGACTATTGTTCACTAGGCCGATTATTTCATAGCCCAGCTGAGAAGTGGCATGAATTTTGTCCATCAATTCTTTAGTTTCCGGAGTGTCGCCGACAAAAACTACTTTAATTTTAAAAATTATTTTAGAAATAAATTTGTTGTGGAAGTAGCGCCAGCCGGCAATTAAACCAAATCCAAAAAGGGAAGTCAGTAGTAAAATGGTTTTAGGGGTGATTAAATGTTGAGGTTGAATGTAAAAATAAAGTACCCCTAGGATCGTCCAAGTGACCAAAGAAATTATAATTTGTCCAAAAAGTTGCCAATTATTTTTGGTTTTGGTTAGGTCGTAAAGGCCGATGATAAAATTAATCATTACTGCCAAAATAAACAAACCGGTCATTGGGCAGAGTAGTCCATTAAGATTTTGAGTGGGGATAGTTTGCGTGCGGACAATCAACGCTAAATATAGCCCCAGATAGAGGGAAACAATATCACCAATTAGAACAATAAATTGACGCAAGCGATACATATTGTTTTTAGTCCGGATTATGCTATAATTTATTTATCAAAATTCTTTAATTTATGGCTAAAATATATCATATTTTGCGGAAAAAAGCAATTTTTGGCTTAGTTTTAGCCAGTTTTTTGTTTTCTGCCCCAGTTTTAGCCAAAATCCCCAATGACTCGACTTATCAAACTGAAATGTGGCGACAGATTAATGCCCCAGAAGCTTGGGACTACGCTACTGGTTCAAAACGAGTAATAGTGGCGGTGATTGACACTGGCGCTGACACTTGGCATGATGATTTACGGGCTAATATTTGGCAAAATCCTTATGAAATACCAGACAACGGTTTGGACGATGATCATAATGGTTATGTTGATGATGTGAATGGTTGGAATTTTATTGAAGATAATAACGAGGTGCGTACTTCAGTTTTTGATATTGAGTCAGATAAGGATGCTGTGAACCACGGAACAATTGTAGCTGGCTTAGTAGGAGCTGTGGGAAACAATGGTATAAATGGTTTAGGAATAAATTGGAATGTGAGCATAATGCCACTGCGAGCAGTAAATAGTGGTGGCAGCGGAGACGTGGAAGGGGTGGTAGAGGCGATTAATTACGCTGTAAATAATGGAGCAGCGGTTATTAGCTTAAGTTTAGTAATCGATGTCGATATGTCTGGCGAATTAAAAAATTTTTTGTATGATGCTTATAAAAAAGGGGTGGTGATTGTGTCGGCGGCCGGCAATGGACATCTGGAAGGTACCGGGGATTTGTCTAAATATCCGTTGTACCCAGTGTGTATAGATGCTAAAGATCAGGAAAATTGGTTGATAGGGGTGAGCGCGGTAGATAATCAAGATAAGCTAAGTGTCTTTGCTAATTATGGAAAGGGTGTGGACCTGTTGGCTCCGGGGCAAGGGGTATTTTCTACGGAAAGATATTCACCTTCATATGGATATGCACAAGATTTTGGTGGCGGTTGGAACGGTACTTCTTTTGCTGTGCCAATTGTAGCTGGCGGGGTGGCTTTGATTAAATCAGTACGGCCAGATTTAGATCCAAAACAAATTATTGAGCTGCTTTTAAAAACAGCAGATAATATTGATGCTAAAAATCCTGAATATAAAGGGCTGTTAGGGTACGGTCGTTTGAATATTGGTCGGGCGGTACGAACCGCTGCCGAAACCAAACCGGCCAAAATAGAAACTGCTAAATATTTTATTTCCGGCAATAATATTTTAAAACAAGAGGCGGGCGCTAAAACAAAAAGATATTTTGCCAAGGTGTCTGATGCTAAAATATTAAAAATCGCAGTAGGGGATCTAAATGAAGATGGTCATGATGAGATTGCTTTGTTGATCCAGCGGAAAAATTATTTTTATGTGCAAATTTTGCGCGATAACGGTATGGTTTGGCAAGAAAAAGGGGTAATTAAAACTAAATCGGTTAGCAAAATTAGTTACTATCGCGATCAAACCGGATTAGGCGGATTAAAGCTAGAAACAATTAATAATAAAAATAAAAAAATGACACTAATTTTTGATTACGAATCGTTACTTTTGGTTAACAGTTAAAATGTTGCCAATAAAAGGCTTAAATGTTATACTAAAATCGTAAAATTAATGTAGTTTTTATATGGACACTATTTTTGAAAAGAAGAATGTATTGGTAACTGGTGGAGCCGGGTTTATTGGTTCTCACCTGTGTGAAAGATTGTTGAAAGAAGCCAAAGTTATTTGTATCGATGATTTTTCTAATTCTAGTCCGCAAAACATCAATCATTTGTTGCAATATCCAGATTTTGAATTTATTAATTATGATGTTAACCAGCCGTTTGCTTTAGAACAATTTCCAGAATTAGAAAAATTTAAAATAAAGTTCCAAGGTGTTCAAGAGATATATCATTTGGCTTGTCCGACCAGTCCGAAAAATTTTGAAGAATCAAAAATTAAAAATCTATTGTCTAATTCTGCTTCAGTTATTAATACCTTGGATCTAGCGGCAAAATACAAGGCTAAATACGTCTTTACTTCTACTTCGGTAGTTTATGGCGATGCGACTGGCCAGAAAAAAGTTTTTAAAGAAACTGATATCGGTATGGTGGATCATTTATCTCCACGGGCTTGTTATGATGAGGGAAAAAGATTTGCCGAAACTTGTGTAGAAACTTATCGTCAGACTACAGGAGTAGATGCTAAAATTGCTAGAGTATTTACCACTTATGGTCCGCGAATGAAATTATTTGAAAAACAATTAATTCCAGATTTTGTTATCAATGCCATCGAAGGTAAAGATCTAGTAATTTATGGTGACAATAATTTTTCCACTTCATTGTGTTATGTGACAGATGTGGTAGATGGTTTGGTGCGCTTAATGGGCGCTGATCCGGAGGTAAAGGTAGTAAATATTGGTGGCGATAAAATAGAAAAATATGTTGAAGTGGGCGAAATGATTATAAAATTGACCGGTTCTAAATCTAAAGTGATATTTGAACCTTCCATGCTTTTTACCACTGTCAAAGGTATGCCAGATTTGTCTTATGTCAAAGATAGACTCGGCTGGTTTCCGCTGGTGCGTTTGGAAGATGGTTTGGATAGAATGGTTGATTATGTCGCAGCTAACCGCGAAGCGCTATTATTCGGTCAAGAAAATAGATAATTATGATTTTTGTAGTTGTGCCCGCCTACAACGAAGAGAAAAAAATAGGTCGCGTCATCCGCGGCCTTTTTGAACATGGCTTAAATCAGATTATTGTGGTAAATGACGGCTCTACAGACAACACTGCCTATGAAGCCAGGATGGCTGGAGCTCAGGTGGTAGAACATCTAATTAACCGCGGGCAGGGAGCGGCTTTAGAAACCGGTAACAGTATAGCCCGGTCGCGGGGAGCTGAGGTAGTTGTGCATTTTGATGCCGACGAGCAATTTAATCCGGCTGATATCATGCCGGCTATTATCAAATTACAGACAGAAAATTTAGACGTGATTTTGGGTTCGCGGTTTTTGGATAATCGATCCAAATTGCCGTGGACCAAACGAAAAATTATTTTGCCATTTTCTAGGCTGATTAATTATTTGTTGACAGGAGTTAGTTTGTCCGACGCCCATAATGGTTTCCGGGTTTTATCCAAAAAGGCTTTAAATAATTTGGTAATTAGACAAGATAGAATGGCGCATAATTCAGAAATCATTTCTCAAATTAAAATTTATGGTTTGAAATACGCTGAACAGCCGGTCGAAGTTAGGTATTTTGAGTATGGCCAAAGCGCTTTGGGCGGATTTAAAATTTTGAAAGATTTATTTTTAGCTAAAATAATTAAATAATATGTTGTTTATCCAGATTTTACTGATTGTATTTTTTATTTATGCTATTTTTAAAGTAATAGGGAGATATCGTGGTCGAGAAATCAGTTGGCTGGGGGCAGTGGCTTGGTTTTTATTTTGGTTGGCGGCGATTGGAGTGGTGATTAAACCAGATTCCAGCGCTTACTTTGCTAAATTGTTAGGGGTTGGGCGTGGTGCGGATTTAGTGATATATTTAGCCTTGGCCCTATTATTTTTCTTAATGTTTAGAGCTAACATCCGACTGGAAAAAATTGAGAAAAATATTACCCATTTGACTAGGAAAATAGCCCTTAGAGAAAATGAAAAAGAAAATCCAAATCAAAAATAGTTTATGAAAATTGCTCATGTTATCTCTACTTTTCCGCCTAAAATTGGCGGGATGGGACGTGTCTGTTGGGAAGAAGCAGAAGGGATGGCTAAACGCGGTCATGAAGTGACGGTGTTTACTTTGGATTATCCGGAAGCAGGCAAAAAGATAGCTAATTATTTTAAAGTAGTTAATTTAAAAACATTTTTAAAAATGGGTGATGCGGGTTGGGTACCACAATTATTAAAATTACTTAAGGGTTTTGATTTGGTGCATTTACACTATCCTTTTTACGGAGGAGCGGAGTTCGTATGGTTGGCTAAAGTTTTACAGGGGCAAAAATATGTGGTGACTTACCATATGGATGCTAGGCCGACCACGGCCATCAAACAATTTATCCAAGCTATTTATGACGATTTTTTCCCGGATTTTATTTTTTCTCGAGCGGAAAAAGTTATTATGATTGATCAAGAGCATTTTTATCACAGTCGGTTTGGAGCGAAAATTAATTCTAAAAAAGTAGCAATGTTGGCTAATGGGGTAAATATCGAAGTGTTTAAACCGCACGCAATCGATTGGCTAAAATTGGGCTGGCCGCAGTTAAAAAATAAGAAAGTAACCTTGTTTGTAGGTAATGCTTTGCCGGTTAAAAGATTAGATATAGCGATTGAAGCGATAAAAAAATTAGGGAAGGACGCTGTTTTATTGGTGGTGGGTGGCGGATATGATGTGGAAAATTATAAAAAAATGACAGTTGGTTTTGAACAAAAAATATTTTTTGCTGGATTTTGTCAGGAGGTAAAAATTTTAGCTGATTTTTATGCGGCAGCTGATTGTGTAATAATACCATCGGATAAGGAATCTTTTTCTTTGGTGGCGATTGAGGCAATGGCCAGCGGTTGTTTGGTGGTAGGTAGTAATATTCCGGGGTTGCGGGAAAGAATCACTGATGAAGTAGATGGATTTTTAGCCCAAGCTGGTTCGGCCGAGGATTTTGCGATTAAAATCAGAAGGGCATTGTTGACGCCTAAAGAAGAAAAAGATAAAATGACAACTTTGGCTAAAAGTAGGGTGATAAACAATTATTCAGGAGAAGATCATATTGTTAAATTAGAAAAAATTTATCAGGAAGCGTTGAGTAAGATCGGCGTTAATTTTAATTACGAAACATCAATCTGGGGCCGGGGAGAAGCAGAATTAAGCTGGGCGTCGCCGACTAAAGAGCGGTTGGAACGAGCTATTTCTATTTTGCCAAATGAAGCAGGGGCGGAAGTGTTGGAAATCGGTTGTGGCGCTGGGCAGTTTATTCGAGCGATCAAAAAGAATCGGCCAGAATTGGTTTGCTATGGGGCAGATATTAGCGTAGAGGCTATTAAGCAAGCCAAGATTACCCACGATCAAGTACAATATGATTTGAGCCAAGAAAATAGTTTGCCGTATACCAATAGTACAATGGATGCCGTACTAATTTTCGATGTATTAGAGCATGTGGCTAATCCAATAGCGATTTTATCTGAAGCAAATAGAATATTAAAGCCAAACGGTAAATTATATGCTTTTGTGCCATGTGAAGGAGATAAACTGTCTTTGTGGCATTGGCTGGATAAGATAAATTGGAAAAGACAATTAACTAAAAAATATGCCGGTCACATTAATTATTTTACCCGCCAACAGCTAAGTGAATTGATAGAAAAAAATGGTTTTAAAATCATTAAACAAAGTTACAGCGAACATTTTTTTGGCCAAATTTTGGGAGTAATTACTTTTTATCTGATGGATAAAAAAGCAAAAAAAGAAGGTAATCGACAAATTAATAATGAACAATTTTTTGCGGAAAATAAAAAACAAATGGGGATGTGGGGAACTATTTTAAGAATTGTTGTTAATTTTTTAATTAATTTGGAAACCGAACTCCTTGGCGATTTACCCTCGCCCAACGTTCATATAGTAGCTATTAAAAAATAATTTATGCGTGTTTTGCATATTATTCCCTCAGCTTTTGAATATTTTGATGATATCAAAAAAACCGTTTTTGAATTGGTGGAAAAATTAAATAAGCGCGGAGTGGAAAATGAAGTGATAACTTTGCAATATCAAACTCCGAGTAAAAAAGAACGACAAGCCGGTCTGACAGAAAAAGTAACTAGAAAATATCAAGGTACGGTAGATTTTGTCGCCGCCTTGCAAGGAGCCAAAGATTTTGACGTCGTACATTTGCATTGTCCTTTTTTGGGCGCGGCGGACAAAATTGAAGAATGGAAAAAGAATAATCCACAAATACCTTTTTTGGTTACTTATTATCGTGATGTGTATTGGCAAGATTTAATTTCGGTCTATATTCGGTGGTATAATTATCGTCATCTACCCAAGATTTTTGCTCTGGCGGATGCAGTAGCATGTCTGTCGGTAGAGGATTTTTCTCGCACGAGCGGTCTAAAATATTTGGTTGATAAAAATAAGTTGGCCCCCTTGACGGCCGCCGCAGATGGGGTAAAATTATGGAATAATGAGAAAAATATAGACAACCTAATTAATTTATACGATTATTTAATACATTCTTAATTTTTGTTTTATGACTGAAGAAATTAATCAGACAAAATCCATAACAGCTGAGGTAAAGACTCAAGAAAAAAAGAGTTTTTTTGCTAATTTAGATCCTAAAAGTGCTTTAATAGTGGGGATAGTAGCCGGCGTTTTAACGATCTGTACGATAGGTTTTGCCATCACTTTGTTTATTGCGCTCGCCGGGTCTACCAAATCTGCTGGTGAATCTGAATTAAACAGCGCCCTTGACGATCAACAGGCTGCTGTATCTGTGCCTAAAAGTGATAAACCAACGGTGGAGCTGTTTGTAATGAGTTATTGTCCATATGGTTTGCAGATGGAAAAAGCCTATTTACCAGTTATGGAATTGTTAAAGAATAAAGCTGATTTGAGTATTAAATTCGTGTCTTATGCTATGCATGATTTAATAGAAATTGAAGAAAATACTCGCCAATATTGTATTTCGACTGAACAAGGTGATAAATTTGTGCCTTATTTAAAATGTTTCACTAGTAAAGATGATTATAAGGGTTGTCTATTGTCAGCTGGAGTCAATCAGACTAAAATGAATAGCTGCATTAACACAGCTAATAAAAAATATGGTATACTAAATAAGTATAATGATCAAAGTACTTGGTTGAATGGTCGCTACCCAGTTTACCCGATTCACGAAGAGCTGAATAAAAAATATGGGGTGCAAGGTTCTCCTACATTGGTAATTAATGGAGTGCAGGCCGAAGCTTCTCGTTCACCAGAATCTGTAAAGCAAGTGGTGTGTGCCGCGTTTAACAATCAGCCGGCTGAGTGTCAAACCAAATTAGATACTTCTTCCCCGCAAGCCGGTTTTGGCGTGGGTACTTCGGATACCGCTAACAACGCTGAATGCGGCTCTTAATTTATAATTAAAATTTAATTTTTGTTATATGGGCAGATTTAATAAAGGTTTATTTTTAGGTGGTTTAGTAGGCGCTGCTTTAATGTGGCTCAATGCTACTCCTAAAGGTAAAGAAATGCGAGCTAAATTGATGACTCATGTGGAGCCCCTGTATAATGAATTAAAAATTAGTATCAAACAATTAGAAGGTCCAACTAAAGAAATGTATGAGGCTTTGGTGGATCGAGCGGTAGAAGAGTATGCAGCTAAAAAAGAACTGGCCGAGGATTTAAAGGCGCAGTTGGTTAGAAAATTAAAAAAGAAATGGGTAGAATTGGAAAAAGAAGTAAAAAGATAAATTAAAAAATCCGCTTTAAGCGGATTTTTTAATATCTTCGATGCTGAGCTCTAGCTCACGGTTACCATTCCACTCATTAACATTGATAGAAAATATCATATCTATTTTGTCGCCCACATGTAGATTATTTTTCCAATCATCCGGATGGCGGTTGGGGTCGCCCAATCCAAAGCCGATAGTTTTTTTGACGGTATGCGAATTG
This sequence comes from uncultured Gammaproteobacteria bacterium, assembly GCA_964516735.1. GTDB lineage: Bacteria > Patescibacteriota > Patescibacteriia > Magasanikbacterales > GWA2-37-8 > JAHJCN01. The sequence continues at coordinate 14,814 of CAZEYR010000007.1, read as the reverse complement.
TGTTTAAGCATTAAACGCAAATGTTTACCGTCTTGCCCCACCGGGTTTATACCGACAATAGTTAGTTTTTTTGCTAAATAGGCCGGCTCTTCATTACCTTGTCCAAATGGTTCAAATTTTTGCAATAAATCATACATTCGCCAATCTACATCGTCTAAATCCACTTCAGCATCAATATCTATTTGTGGTACTAACTCCATGTTAGCGGTCGCCGCGTTAGCTTTTTCCGTTAAAATTAATTTGAGTTTTTCTAGTATATCCGGAGATTTCAGCGTAAAACCGCAGGCCTGTGGATGTCCGCCAAATTTATCAAAATATTCCGGGATGCTTTGCATGGCAGCAATCATATTGAACTCAGAGACACTGCGCCCAGAACCAAAAATTTCTTTTTCATTTTTCCCCATCACCATAACCGGTTTATAATAAAAATCTTTCAAACGCCCGGCAATTAAGCCGAGAATTCCGGTTGGCCAATTTTCTCCTAAAACAAACAAAAAAGGATTGTTTTCTTGGTTGGTAATTTTAATCTGTTCTTTGGCTTCGTTGACCATTTGGTCGGTAATTTTTTGTCGTTCACTATTATTTTTACACAATTGCAAAGCTAATTTTTCCGCTTCTTCTTCGGTTTCTGCTACCAACAATCCATAGGCGGTATTGGCGTGGTCCATCCGGCCAGCAGCGTTTAAACGTGGTACAATTTGAAAACCAACCGTAAAAGCGTCGAAAGTTCCATTTTTAGCTCGGCCATTTTCATTAGCCCGGCCAGTAGCAATTAATAATTTTTTTAATCCTAAATTTTTAGTTTTATTTAAAACAGTCAAGCCGTAGCGGGTGAGGGTACGCGATTCTCCAAGTAGAGGCACCATATCACCAATAGTAGCAATCGCCACTAAATCCAACATCCATTTTTCAAAGCTTTCATGTTTTTGACCATCGGGCAGGGTATTATTTGTTGCGTGATGTTTTTTTAATAACCCTTGCACTAGTTTGAAAGCGACAGCTGCTCCGCACAAACCTTTATCTGGATATTTTTCATTCGGCATTTTAGGGTGAATAATAGCGTCGGCGACTGGCGTGACGGTCGGTATAGTGTGGTGATCGGTTATAACCATTTGTAGACCATATTTCTTAGCCAGTTTTACTTCTTCGATGTTACTTATGCCGCAATCGCAGGTAATAATCAGGTCAATTTTTTGCTTCTTAAAAGATTCCACCGTGTTTTTATTTAAACCGTAGCCGTCAATTTCGCGATGGGGTATAAAAACTGAAACACTGGCGGCTCCTAATTTTTTTAAAGAAGAAGTTAAAATCGCGGCGGCGGTCACTCCATCAGCATCATAATCACCATGTACAACAATTTTTTTTTGTTCAGCGATGGCGGAAAAAATTATTTCTGCCGCTTTCATCATGTCATTAAATAAAAAAGGATCATGAAGATCCTGTGTATAATCTGGATTTAAAAATTCATCGATAGTTTCTGAAGTCCGTAAGTTTCGGTTCCACAAAAGATTGGCTACTGTGATAGGTAATTCCGGATGAGCTTGAATAAATTCCGCTGGAGCGGGTGGTAAAATATTCCATTTTTTAGACATATTAGCGTAATTCTCGTTTATCCTTAAAACTTTTCAGACTGATTTTTTTGAAATCCCAATAAGAATCAGCTAAAAGCAGAGTAAAAATAATGTATAAAATTTCGATTGATAAATAGTCGCTAGCACGAAGCGGAGCAGAAGGAATAGAATATGAAGCAAATAAAACTATACCTAGAATAATCCAATAAAAAAAAGAGTAAGGAGTTGGATTACGGCGATCAGCCAAAGCAATTTTAGATCGAATTTTCCAAAGATGGGCAAAATATAAAATTATCGCTGGGATAGCAATAAACCATTCATATTTTTGAACATCGGCTCCAAAATAATTCAACATGGCAAAAGCCGACCAAAGCATGAGAAGCAAAGCAAAAAATAGAAAGATGATGTCTAGCTGGTATTTGCGCAGAACAAGCATAGATTATTGGAAAGCCGGTAAAAAAGTGAAACCAAGCATGGCTAAAATGCCAATCAAAGAGATAATTGTCCACAAACGTTTAGCGGTTTTTTGTTTCATATTATCTTTTTAAGACAGCTAAATAAGTTTCGGCTGGAATGTCTACTTTGCCACTGGCCATCATTGCTTTTTTACCCTTTTTTTGTCGTTGTAAGAGTTTTAATTTTCGTGTATAGTCGCCACCAGACATTTTGGCTAAAACGTCTTTGCGCAAAGCAGATAATCTTTCGGCGGCTATCACTTTTCCACCGATGGCAGCTTGAATTTTAACTACAAATTGCTGTTGCGGTAAAGATTCTTTTAAAGATTCTACAATTTTTTTGCCTACTTGGTAGGCATTGTCGCGCCACACTAGAGAAGATAGGGCCTCTACTGGCTCTTCAGCAACTAAAATATCCAATTTAACAATATCAGTTGGTTCATAGCCGCGGTATTCATAATTCATAGAGGCGAATCCGGAAGTGACAGTTTTAAGTTTATCATAAAAATCGGTAATAAGCGAGGAGAGAGGAATCTGATAGTGCAATAAAGCCCGTTGATCGGAGCCAGAGCTTAAATATTCAGTATTTATATAACGGCCCTTGCGTTCGGAAACCAGACCCATAATATTCCCCACGTAATCTTTAGGGGTGATAATGTCTAAATCCATCCACGGTTCGCTCACTTCGGTGTAAGTGCCGGCGGTTGGCATGGTTTGCGGGCTCCTAACAATAATTTCTTCGCCGTTGGCTTTTTTTACTTTATAAACTACACTCGGAACAGTGATAATTACATCAATATTGTGTTCACGGCGCAATCTTTCTTGGAAAATATCCAAATGTAACATTCCTAAAAAGCCGCAGCGAAAACCAAAACCGAGGGCTTGAGAATGCTCTGGTTCATAAAAAAGCGCCGAATCGTTTAATTTTAATTTATCAATGGCATCGCGCAATTCTTGATAAGCGTCGCCTTCTTTGGGAAAGATGCCGGCGAAGACCATAGGTTTTACTTCTTTGTAGCCGGGCAATGGTTCAGTGGCTGTTAATTCTTCATTTAGTTTGGTAATAGTGTCACCAACTCGACAGTCGCGTACTTCTTTTAGACCGGTTACAATATAGCCAATTTCGCCATTTTTAATTTTTTCGGCGGATTGAAATTTAGGCGTGTAATAACCAATTTCTAAAACATCAGCTGGAGTTTGGGTAGACATTAAGAATATTTTATCGCCTTTTTTTAATTCGCCGTCCATTAAACGTACCGAAGCGACCACTCCCTTAAATTCATTATATTCAGAATCAAAAATTAAAGCGCGGGGACGTTCGGTGGAACGGTCGATCGGCGGTGGAATTTTAGCTATAATGGCTTTTAGTATTTCTTCTACTCCTTGGCCGGTTTTCCCGGAAGCTAAAATGATGTCTTCTTCTTTACAGCCAATCAAATGGATAATTTCTGCTTTGGTTTTTTCTATATTGGCAATCGGCATGTCAATTTTATTAATGACCGGAATTATAGTGAGGTTTTGTTCAATAGCTAAATAAAGATTGCCGATGGTTTGAGCTTGTACCCCCTGAGTAGCATCTACTAAAAGTAATGCCCCTTCTACAGCCGCTAAAGACCGAGAGACTTCATAGTTAAAATCTACGTGTCCCGGAGTATCAATTAAATTAATAGTATAATCTTGATAATTCATCCGGACCGGCGTGAGTTTGATGGTGATTCCACGCTCTCTTTCCAAGTCCATGGAATCTAGTAGCTGATTTTTCATGTCGCGTTTAGAAACAGTACCGGTAAATTCTAAAAAACGGTCGGCCAAAGTAGACTTGCCGTGATCGATATGGGCAATAATACAAAAATTTCTAATATGTTCATTCATAGGTTTATTCTTTGATTTCAATCATTTCCGTAGTTTCAATATTGCGTAATTTGAGCCATTTTTTATGTAAACTCTGGATAAAAATATTCATTTCTTCCAGTTTTAGAATATAGCATAAAATTCCATAAATGAAAAGCCCGGCCAATCCAGCGACTAAACCCTGGCCTAAAATCCCGAAAAAATAGTCTTGGTTAAAAATTTTAGCTAGAGGGTATTTTAAAGACTGCACCACTAAAGCCATTATTAACCCAGAGGTTAAAATTTTCCAGACTGTTGATATATTTTGTTCCGCCTCCAATTTTTTTATTGATTTTTTAAGAAAAATAAAGAGTAAACCGAAATTAGTAACGGCTCCAATAGTTGAAGCGAGAGCGAGACCGGAGATACCCAACGGTTTCATTAACAGGAGGGAGGCCCCAACATTAACAAAGGAAGAAACGATACTAATAATAAATGGGGTTTTAGTGTTAGATAAAGCAAAAAAAGCGCGGGCTAGAAGTGGGATTAAAGATTGAGCGAATAAGCCAAGTGAGAAAAAAGCTAAAGCATCAGCGGTATTGATGGTGGCGTTCCAGTCGAAAGCGCCGCTACCTAAGATCACCCGGACAATTTGTGCACGAAGCAACAAAAAGATTATAGTAATTGGAATGATGAAGAAAAATATTTGTCTAAAGGTGCCGAAGAAATTTTTGGAAAATTTATCATGGTCTTTTTCGGCAATCGCGGTCGAAAGGACAGGAAAGACGGCTAAAGCAAAAGAGATGCCAATAATACCAATGGGCACCCATTGTAAATTGTCGGCAAAGTTATAGGCGGCTACACTGCCGGTAGGTAAAATAGAGGCTAAAATAGTGGTAACAATAGTATTAAGGTTCCCCACAGCTAAAGACATAGTACGGGGAATCATCAGTTTGCCGATAATTTTGGTGTTAGTGTCTTTCAAATTAAAGATCCATTGCCAGCGATAACCGGCTTGCCAAGCGCCAATTAGCTGTAAAAAGAAATGGAAAAAAGCTCCAATAACTACGCCGTAAGCCAAGCCGATTGGCCCAAAGGTAGGTACTAATATACTAGCCCCCAAAATAATACCAAGATTATAAAAAATTGGAGCAATGGAATATAAAACAAAACGACGTAAAGACTGTAAAATCCCGCCCAATACCATAGATAGTCCTAATAAAACCGGCGAGAAAAACATTACTCGAGTAAAATCAGCCACCAAACGGGTATTGTCCGGAGAAAAACCTGGAGCGACTAAAGGAGTGATTTGTTTCGCGAAAATGGCACCGATTAGAGCTAGTATGATTAGAGAGGCGCCTAAGATATTTAAAATATTGCTAGCCAATTTCCAAGCTGGGTTTTTGTCACTATACTGATAAAAAATTTTAGTAAAAGTTGGAATAAAACCAGCGGTCAAAGCCCCGACTACAAGTAGATTGTAAACTAGATCTGGTATTTTAAAAGCAGCATAGTAAGCATCAGTTATCTCGCCGGTACCAAAATAATGAGCAATGGTACGATCGCGTAAAATGCCGATTGCTTTGTTAATTAAAGTAGCGCCAGCGAGGATGATCGCGGCGCCAGTAATTGTTTTTGACTGTGAATTTAAAATTTTTAACATAAATTATTACTGCTTGACAACGGGGGGCGGGGAAGGGGTAACGGCTAAATTAACTGTTAAAATGGCGTATTCCGATCCAGGGGTGCTGTAGCTGTTTCCTTTTGCGTACAAAGAACCAGTAATTCCATTGGGGTGGCTAAAAGAAAATTGTTGCGCCTCATTTGGAGTATCTTTACTTTCTACATCGATATTAAAACCTTTTTTACGCAGTTCGGTTTTGTAATAAGAAATAACAAAAGACGGCTCAGCTCCTAGATTTTTCCATTCAATTTGTATAGTGTCGCGATGGTCGCCGACCGGAGTAGTAATTATTTTCCAGATATTTTTAAAATTTTGTTTTTCGGTGGTAGCCGGCGCATCAGTGGTGTCTTGATTGAGGGTGATCAACATTGGCGACAAAATAATTTTTGGGACTACAGCTGCCATTTCTATACTGCGACTTTTGTATTTTCCAGAGATGTAAGAGATTTTTTCTAAACTATCTGGGTCATAGATGGGAATGTCTTTGGGGAAATTATCTGGGATGTGAGATAGTGTCTTAGGGCCGGGTCCGGCAAAAATACGTACAAAAACGATTAAGCCCACGACAATTAAAACTAAGAAGAAACAACCAAAAATACAGGCGTGCTTTATTCCTGTTCTTTTTTTAGTTAATTCTTCTAGCGGCGGCTCGACTATTTCTACATTGTCTATAATATTGCGTCGCATAAATAGATGGTATTATTTTAGCATAAAAAAACAATCTTGTGTATAGTTATTGGTTAAGGTAAAATACCCCAAGCTATTTATTGATTTAATTCTTATGAAACTCACTTTTTTTGGGGGCGCCGGCGGGGTAACAGGTTCTTGTAGTTTGGTTACTACTGGCCAGCATAAAATTTTGGTGGATTGTGGTATGTTTCAGGGGTCTCATTTTAATGAGGATAAAAATCATGAGCCGCTGGCCTTTGATGCTCAAGATTTGACGGCGGTGATAGTTACTCATGCTCATTTGGATCATGTTGGTAGATTGCCATTGTTGATTAAAAACGGCTATTCCGGACATTTTTATACCACTCCGGCCACGGCGGAATTAGCTCAATTGATTATGGAGGATGCTCTGATGGTTATGGAAGAAAATAATCGTAAATATGGCACGCCGGTTTTATATGACAGCACGGATATTGCCGGGGTGGTGCAAAGATTTTTTCCAGTGGATTATTATGTAGAAACAGTTTTGACCATTAATGAAGAAAATGTTGTATTTAAATTTTATGACGCTGGACATATTTTTGGCTCAGCTTTTGTGGAAATTAATGATAATAAGAAACGGGTAGTATTTTCCGGAGATATTGGGAATGTGAATTTGCCCATTGTACGCGATACTGACAAATTACCAGACGGGTTAGACGTATTGATTTGCGAAAGTACTTACGGTAATCGTTTGCATGAAAAAACTGATAATAGGAGTGAAATACTAGAAAAATTTATAGGTGAAGCCCTAACTCGCGGCGGGGTAATAATGATCCCGTCTTTTTCTTTGGAAAGAACCCAAGAATTACTTTATGATTTACATGAATTAATGGATAAAAGAAAAACTCTGCCGTATGTACCGATTTTTTTAGATAGTCCATTGGCTATTCGGGCTATTCCGGTTTATAAACGATATACTAAATATTATGACAAAGAAGCCATACAATATGTAAAAGAAGGAGAAGATTTTTTTGCTTTTCCGGGCTTAACTTTGACTGAAACTAAAGAACAATCTAAGATGATTAACGGTGTGCCGAATCCAAAAATTATTATTGCCGGATCCGGGATGATGAATGGCGGCCGTATTCAGCATCACGCCATGCGTTATTTACCAGACGCAAACAGTACCTTGCTAATAGTTGGTTATCAGGCGGAAGGGACAGTTGGCCGTAAAATTTTGGACGGCGCTAAACACGTGGATATTTTTAGAGAGAGAATTCCGGTCCATTGTCAAGTAAAGGCCATCGGGGTGTTATCAGCACACGGTGATCAGAAAAAACTATTCGATTGGGCTAGCAGACCTAAAAATCGTCCGAAAAAAATTATTTTAAATCATGGTGAACCGGGGGCCTCTCAAGCTTTGGCCGATTTATTACGGAATGAATCAAGTGCGGTGGCATTTTTGGCCAAAGAAGGGGAGAGCGTAGAAATTTAATTTATGTCTAAAATAAAAAAAATAGAGTTGTTGGCTCCGGCCAAAAATTTGGAGGTTGGTAAAGCGGCCGTGGATGCTGGAGCGGATGCCGTGTATATCGGCGCACCACGATTTGGGGCTCGAGCGGCGGTGGGAAATTCTTTGGAGGATATTGCCAAATTGGTAGAATATGCTCACGAGTATCGAGTCAAAGTGTATGTAGTCGTGAACACAATTTTATACGACAAAGAAATTCCGGAAGCCAAAAAAATAATCGATGCCGCTTACCAAATGGGGGTGGACGCTTTAATTATTCAAGATATGGCGTTTTTAGAATTGGCTTTGCCGCCGATTCCATTGTTCGCCTCCACTCAATTACATAATTTTGATCCGGAGAAAATAAAATTTTTGAAAGAGGCTGGGTTGCAACGAATGATTTTAGATCGAGAATTAACTTTGGATGAAATTAAAAAAATTCATCAAGCCGTGGATGTTGATTTAGAGTTTTTTGTGCATGGTGCTTTGTGTGTTAGTTATAGTGGACAATGTTATTTTAGCGAGGCCGTTTGCGGACGGAGTGCCAATCGCGGGGAATGCGCTCAGATTTGTCGCCAGAAGTTTAGTTTGGAAGATAAAAACGGACGTCCGATTATACGTGAAAAATATTTACTGTCGTTGAAAGATTTAAATTTATCGGAAGATCTAGAAGCTTTAATCGAGGCCGGCATTACCTCGTTTAAAATCGAAGGTCGATTGAAAGATAAAGATTATGTCACCAATGTGGTGGCTTATTATCGACAAAAGTTAGATCAAATTATTGTAAAAAATAAAAATTTAACCCGTTCTTCCGCTGGAATTACCAAAATTGGGTTTATTCCGGACCTGGAAAAAAGTTTTAACCGAGGTTTTACCACTCATTTTATCCATGGGAGACAAAAAGATATTTTATCGCCGGATACCCAAAAATCCATCGGTAAATTGTTGGGCAAAGTAAAGTATGTACAGAGAAATTATTTTGTTTTAGATAAAAAAGTCTCAGTAGAAAATGGCGATGGAATTTGTTTCTTTGACACGACCGGGGAATTGCGCGGTACTAATATTAATCGAGTAGATGGTGAAAAAATATTTCCTAAAGAAGTAGATGGATTGATTTCCGGTACGATAATTTATCGTAATTTTGATTTGGCTTTTTCCAAAGAAATAGAAAAAGGCGCGCCCAAAAGATATTTGCCGGTTTGGATGGAATTAAAAAGTAATAAAGATGGCGTTACCTTGATAGTTAAAGATGACGAAGGAAATAAGGTAGAAGAAAAATTGAAAACGGCAAAAGAGCTGGCTAAAAATACGAAAATGGCGGAGGAGACTGCTAAAAAGCAATTGGCTAAAACCGGCAATACTATTTTTTTCCCGGAAGAAATTAAAATTAGTTGGACGGAAGCTTATTTTTTACCGGTAGCGGAGCTAAATGCTTTACGTCGGACGGCTTTAGACAATTTAGCAACACTACGTTTGAAAAAATATGTGCGAGTTGAAAATAAAATTTATCCATCAAATATTTCGTATCCGGAAAAAACTTTAACCTATCGGGCTAATGTTTTGAACAAACGAGCGGAGAATTTTTATCGTCGGCACGGAGTAATAGAAATTGAGCCGGCTTTTGAGGCTCAAGATAATCATCATGAGCAGGAGTTGATGCGCTGTAAACATTGTTTAAAATATTATTTTGATTTTTGTTCAAAACATGGCGCCAAACGTACCGGGCAGGCCAAATTTGAAGAGCCTTTTTATTTGGTTAGTGGGTGTAAAAAATATCGCTTGGAGTTTGATTGTGCCAATTGCCAGATGAAAATAATTAATGAATAAAATATGCCAGATAAATATTCGGCTGTGTGGGTGTCCCATACTTCTATAAATGATTTTCTCAAGTGTCCGCGATCATATTATTTAAAAAATGTTTATCGCGATCCTAAAACTAATCATAAAATAAAAATTACCGGTCCAGCTTTGGCTTTAGGAATGAGTGTGCATGAAGTATTGGAATCTTTGTCCGTTTTACCTAAACATTCTCGTTTTTCCGAATCATTAGTTGTTAAATTTGATCGAGTTTGGCAAAAAGTATCTGGTAAAAAAGGTGGGTTTTTAGACGACGATACTGAATGGAGATATAAACAGCGAGGGCAAGAAATGTTGCGTCAAGTGATGGCTAATCCCGGGCCATTGGCCGGTTTGGCAGTAAAAATAAAAGAGGATTTGCCGCATTATTGGTTATCAGAAGAGGAGGGAATAATTTTGTGCGGGAAAATTGACTGGTTGGAATATTTGCCAGAGCAAGACAGCGTGCATATTATTGATTTTAAAACTGGGAAAAATGAAGAAGAAACAGATTCTTTGCAATTGCCGATTTATCACTTGTTGGTGCATAATTGTCAAAAAAGAAAAGTAATTAAGGCTAGTTATTGGTATTTGGATGGTGAATCGCAGATGGTGGAAAAAAGATTGCCGGAATTATTGGAAGCTCATGATAAAATTTTAGATATCGCTCGACAGATTAAAGTATCTCGCCAGATTAATCGTTTTAAGTGCCCAGAAGGAGACGGTTGTCGGTATTGTCGCCCCATGGAAAGAATTTTAAAGAATGAGGCAGAGCTGGTGGGGGAAGATCAATATCATAACAATATTTATATTTTGCCACCAAAAAAAATAGATGATAAAGAAAGTATAATTTTATAAATATAAGTTTTTCTCTGAAAATAAAAACCCGCTCAACTAGTTGAGCGGGTTTAAAGTATTTTTATTAAGCGGTTACTACACTGACAAATTTAGACATTTTCATGCTACCATCAAAACGTACGCGTTTGCGATCATAAAATTTTACTTTGCCATTGGTGGCGGCATACAAAGTATCATCAACGCCCTTTTTAACATTGGTACCCGGATGAACTTTGGTACCGCGTTGACGTACAATGATCATGCCGGTTTTAATAGTTTGGCCATCAAATAATTTTACACCGAGGCGTTGTGCATTAGAATCACGTCCATTACGTGTTGAACCACCTGCTTTTTTATGAGACATATAACTTTTAAAACTTTAAGATTTTTAGGGTAAAAATAGTATAGTATATTTTGCAAAGATTGTCAAGGTTAAGCCTTTTTGCTAGAATTATAGCATATGTTCTATTCTCCAAAGTTATATATAAGAGATTGGTGGGTATTAACCTCGGGAATTTGGGTAATTTTAGCCCAAATTTTCATGTGGGCTTATATTTTTATTAATATTCATCCGGGTGATGATCAATTTTTATTGCATTATAATATCATTTTTGGGGTAGATTTGGCTGGTGAATGGTGGAAAATTTTGTATCTACCGATTTCTGGATTGCTGGTGGTTTTGACGAATTTTTTAATTTCTTACTATTTTTACGGAGAAGAAAGGTTTATGTCCAGATTGTTGGCAAATATGGCGGCTTTTTTTCATGTTTTATTGCTTGTTGCTACGGTTTTAATTGTTGGATTAAATATTTAATTATGTCTTTGGAAACGCCTAAACCTAGGGCGGATCGTATTTTTCTAGCCTATGTATTTGGGTTGGTAGTTTTTGGTTTTGTGGCCCTGATTTCAGCTAGTGCCCCAATGGGCTATGAGCGGTTTCAAGACGCCTATCATTTTGTAAAGGGGCAGTTTTTGAACGGCTTAGTGCCGGGGTTATTATTGTTTTTGGTTTTAGCTCGAGTAAAATATGGTTTTTTGAAAAAAATTAGCTGGCCAATTTATATTTTTTCTTTATTGCTTTTGATTTTAATTTTTGTGCCGGGGCTGGGTTTGTCAATCAACGGATCGCGTAGTTGGGTGGCTTTGGGGCCGGCTCATTTTCAGCCGGCGGAATTAGCTAAATTGAGTGTGATTATTATTATGTCGGCTTTATTGTCTCAGCCACATCGAGATTTAAGTAACTGGCAAGATGGTTTGTTGCCAGTGTTGACAATCGTGGCTCCGGTTTTGTTGTTGGTTTTATTTCAGCCGGATTTGGGTACTACTTCAATTTTATTGGTCATCGTATTTGGTTTGTTGTTTTTGGCAAAAACCCCAAGCAAGTATTTAGCAATTATGGGAGCGGTAGGGGCAGTGGCATTTTTTGCTTTGCTTATTGCTGCGCCTTATCGCGTCCAGCGTTTGACTACTTTTTTGCATCCGGAATTGGATCCACAAGGGGTGGGGTATCATATCAATCAAGCTTTTTTGGCGGTTGGTTCTGGTGGTTGGTGGGGGTTGGGTTTGGGACATTCTCGGCAAAAATTTCAATATTTGCCCGAGGTTAATGCGGATTCGATTTTTGCCATTGTAGCTGAAGAGTTAGGTTTCTTTTTTACGACTGGTGTGGTGATTTTAATTTTAGCTGTCAGTATGCGTGGGCTTAAAATTGCCAAAAAGGCGCCGGATGAGTTTGGTCGTTTACTAGTTTCTGGAATTATGATATGGTTTTTTTGGCAATCCTTTTTAAATATCGGCGCCATGGTAGGGGTAATGCCTCTCACCGGTGTGCCTTTGCCATTTATTAGTCATGGTGGTTCGGCTATGATGACCGCTTTGGCGGCGGTGGGTATTGTAGCTAGCGTAAGTCGTGAAAAATAATCTATATGAAAATTTTAGTAACCGGGGGAGCTGGGTTTATTGGTTCAAATTTTACAAGATATATTGCAGATAAATATCCTAATTATAAAATTGTTGCCTTGGATAATTTATCTCCATATTCAAACAGAAAAAATATTTCTGATTTAGAGGAATCGCAAAAAATAATTTTTGTAGAGGCAGACATAACAGACTTTAAAACAATTGATAATATTTATAAAAAGTATGATATAGAATATGTAGTAAATTTTGCAGCCGAAAGCCATAATGATAGGGCTATACTCAACCCTTCTATTTTTGCAAAATCTAATGCCCTAGGCGCTCAATTAATGGTTGAGGCGTCTAGACAGAATAGAGTTAAAAGGCATATTCATATTTCTACGATTGAAGTTTATGGGGAACAAGGTATAGATGTACCGTATTTTACGGAAAAAAGCCCATTAAATGCTAAGACCCCGTATTCTTCGGCCAAGGCCGCCGGTGATTTATTAGTGCGTGCCTATATGCATACTTATCGAGATATGGATATATGTATTACTCATTGCGCTAATAATTATGGCCCCTATCAGTTTCCTGAAAAATTGATTCCGCTTTCAATTAGCAATTTAATGCAAGGTAAAAAAATTGCACTTTATGGAGATGGTTTGCAAAAAAGAGATTGGCTCCATGTCTACGATCACTGTCGAGCAATTGATGCAGTTTTACATATGGAGAAAAAACCTTACTTCGATGAAACTGCTGCTACTGATTCTTCCAAATTACCAATTTATGACATTTCTGCTAGACACGAAATGTCTAATATTGAAATAGCGAAAATTATTACGGACGAACTAGGGCTAGATTTTGATAAGTCGGTAGAATTTGTCGCCGACAGACCAAATCACGATCGGCGCTATTTAATCAATCCAGAAAAAATTGAGAGACAGCTTGGGTTTAAACCAACTATGAAATTTGATGAAGGTATTCGCGCGACTGTTAGATGGTATGTTGAAAATAAATTATGGTGGCAAGATATATTATCAAGAAAGAATAATTTACAAATAAATTGGAAAAGTAAATAATTTATGAAAATTTTAATTATTGGTAATGGATATTTAGGTAATCGCTGTAAAGAAGTTTGGGGTGATGAGGCGGTAATTGCGGACAAAAAAATTAACACCAAGGAAGACGCATTGGAATTATTAAATTTACACAAACCCGATGTAGTATTAAATGCGGCCGGAAAAACCGGTGCCCCGAATGTGGACTGGTGTGAAAAACACCGATTAGAAACCATCGTTGGTAATACTAAATTGCCGATTACTATTGCTGAGGCCTGTCAGGAAGCGGGTATTTATTTGTTGCATATAGGTTCAGGCTGTATTTTTTACGGAGAATCTTTTCACCCAGATAAAAAATGGCGGGAAAACGACTTGGGTAATCCAACGGAAGTTACTTATTCCCGCGCCAAATGGGCAGCGGATCTAGTATTGTCCACTTTGCCTAATGTTGGTATTGGGCGGATCCGGATGCCCATTGATTGGAAACCTTCCAATCGCAATTTAATTGATAAATTATCTAAATATTCAAAAGTAATTGACGTGGAAAATAGCGCGACAGTGGTGGAAGATATGATTAAAGTGTTTTATCAATTGATGCAAAAGAAAGCGAGTGGTATTTTTCATGTGACGAATCCGGGGACGGTCAAGCATCGAGAAATTATCGCGATGTATGAAGAACTGATCGACCCAAGACACACAAATGAATGGATTACCAGTGATGAATTGGTAGAACAAGGGTTAGCTTGTAAAAAACGTTCCAATAATTTTTTAGCCTCGGAAAATTTAGAAAAACTAGGTATAAAAATGCGTCCGATTAAGGAAGCTTTGCGCGACACAATGGAAAAATATAAAAAAGCTTTGGGGAAATAATATGATTAAAGATCAAAAAAATATTTTAGAGTACACTAGAAGTAAAATAGAGAATTTATTTAAAAACTACTCAGTGCCGGCTCATGGCTTAGGCCATGTTTTGCGTGTAGAAAAGTGGGCAAAGATTATAGCTAATAAAGAAAAAAGTGATTCATTTTTATCTCAAATGGCGGCGTTATTCCACGATATTGGTAGAATCAAAGAGGGTAAAGTAGGAAATGAAAAACATCACGAATTATCTTATTTAATGTGTCAAAAATGGTTTAAAGAAGATGAAGTTTTGAAAAAATTAAGCAAAGATGAAAAATTAGAAATTTTATATGCCGTGCGTTATCATTGGAATGATGGGGCAGATAAATATTTTTCGGCAGTAATTTTGCGTGACGCAGATAAATTAGACGCTTTGGGAAAAAGTGGTTTACAGCGAGCCTTGCTATTTTATGAGAATAGGGAACAAGAGTTGCTCACGCATTTTCGTTATGTCTATGGGTATGGATATGAATTGAAGACAAAAACTGCCCAAAGAATAGCTAAAAAGAATAAAATGTTAGAAACCGTTTTTTCCCATCCGAACGCTGTGTATCTGTATCGGGACGAACAGAGCGAGGATAAG
>CAZEYR010000006.1:0-38916 GCA_964516735.1 uncultured Gammaproteobacteria bacterium | reverse complement strand
CCCGGCCGGAAAAATGATGGCTCGAGGTACTCTAAAATTCTGTGGAGTTTGGCCGGTTTATAAAAACTATTTTGGCTCTGTAAAATTATCTGATGAAAATAAAAAGAAAAAATGGCTGGCTATAGCCCGCCATTTAGGTTTGAGGGAATAAAAGCTTTAGCTTAATTTTTTATTAATAAAAGCTAAAATAAAAAACAAAGTATTTACCAGTACTATCGTCCCGCCGGTCGGCAGATCAAACAAGAAAGAAAAAACGATACCGCACAACACTGATAATAAAGAAAAAACTATGGCTAACAAAATAGCCACCTTAAAACTTTTGGCGACCTGTAATGCAGTGACTGCTGGCAAAATAAGCAAGGCTGACACCAACATCACTCCAACCACTTTTATCGCTAAAACTACCGTTACCGCCACTAATACGGCTAACAAATTATTAATAAAACCGGTCTTAATTCCAGAAGTTTTGGCATATTCTTCATCAAAGGTCGCCGAAAATAGATCCCAATAAAATAAAATAAAAACCAATAGCACCAACAAAGATAAAACGATAGACAAAACAACTTCAATATTGCTAATCGCCAAAATATTTCCAAACAAATAACTAAACAAATCTACATTAAACCCTCGGGATAAACTGGCCAACAACACCCCGCTGGCAATACCGACCGCCGATACGATACCAACGGCCGCATCTCCATACAATTTAGTTTTCTCAATAATTTTTAAAATCAACAAAGACCCTAAAATTACCATCGGCACCGCTATATAAAAAGGATAAATTCCAAAAAATAATCCCAATGCAATCGCGCCAAAACTGACGTGGGACAGACCATCACCAATCAAAGACATCCGACGTAAAACTAAAAACACGCCCAAAGCAGCACAGGCTATGGCCACAAACGATCCAGCCAAGAAAGCTTTTTGAATAAAGCCATATTGTAAAAAATTTAACAAAGAAAGATAATCCATATTAGTCGTGTTGATGACAAATTATGTGTTGCTCAAAATTTCCAAAATATCTGCTCATCTCTTTTGAATGACAGAAATCTTGAAAATTACCAAAATAAACTTGTTTTTTATCTAAATATAATAATTTGTTGGCAAATCGGCCAATATAGCCAATGTCGTGAGTAATTAAAATTACTGCTATTCCCCTTTCTCTATTTAACCTCTCTACCAAATCAAAAAAAGATTCTCTAGACTCTGGGTCCAAAGCGGTTGACGGCTCGTCAAAAATTAACAATTGCGGTTCAGAAACTAACGATCGAGCCAAAAACACTCTTTGTTGTTGCCCGCCGGATAATTCTGACAGCAACTTATTTTTTAAATTATTAATTTTTAATTCTGTTAATATTTTTTCTACCTTATTTTTATCTTTTTCACTAATAATTTTGGGATATTTTTTAGCGGACAACAAACCGGATATTACCACTTCAAACACATTAGCAGGAAACAACGGATTAATATTGGAGATTTTTTGTGGCAAATAACCAATCTTCTGCCAGTCTTTGAACTTTCCAGCTTCTCTCCCAAATAAACTAATTCGTCCGGCGCTAATCGGCATCAAACCAAATAAGGCCTTGACCAAAGTAGTCTTACCGGCCCCATTTGGCCCGGCCAAGCCAATGTAATCTCCTGACTCTATAGAAAAACTTACCTCTTTTATCGCCTCAGTTTTACCATATCCGACAGTTAAATTTTCTATTTTAATTATTTCGGACATAATTATTTTTTACATTCTAGACCGATTACTAAATTACTTAGATTTTCTTGCATAATCTCTAAAAATGTTACGCCTTTGACAAAATCTTCTTTAGTTAAATTATGAGCGGCATTTAATAATAACATTTTAGTTGCGGTTTCTTTAGCAATAGTTTCTGCAATTTTTGGACTGGTCAATTCCTCATAAAATATGGTACTGATTTTATTTTGTTTGATCTGCACGACTAAATTCATTAGATCTTTAACACTCGGTTCAGCATCTGGCGACATGCCCTGAACCGCTGTGTATTTTAAGCCATACCTTTTGGCTAAATAGCCAAAAGCATAATGTCCGCCATAAACAATTTCTCGACTGGAACAAGTCTGTAAAGACAGCCGATAATCATTGTCTAAATTAGATAGTCTTTTTTTAAAAGTCTCTGCCCGCTCCAAATATAAATCAACATTTTGCGGGTCGGCTCTTACCAATCCTTCTGTTATATTATCCACCATTTGCCGAGCGTTGGCAAAATCCAGCCAAATATGCGGATCATTTCCGCCGATTAACCCGTCTTCATCATGAAAAACATCGTCAATTAATTGAATATCCTGACTAGCATTCACTACTTCTAGCCCGCTATTATCCACCCCTCCCAAGACATCCTCCGTCCACGGCTCCATAAATTTACCAGTGTATACGAATAATTGGGCTTGGTTGATCTTTGCTATATCACCAGGCTTTGGCTCAAAAGAATGTGGCTCTACCCCCGGCGGCAAAAGCAAAATCACTTCTACCCTATCACCACCAATCTCTTTAGCAAAATCATATAGTGGAAAAAGAGTGGTGATTACTATAATTTTATTAGAATCATCTAATACTTTTTTATTAATTTTTAAGGCAGATGCTATGACGAACACTCCGATTAAAATAATCAGGCCTATAAATAAAAATTTTTTCATACAATAACTATACGCTTAAAATTATTTATTACATTTTTTACAATATCCATAAAAGTCCAAGGCATGGCTAATGATGGAAAAATCTTTCTTTTTCTCCAATTTTTTTTCTTCTGTTTTGAGATGGTTCTTCATGTCTATTCTCTCTATCTTGTGGCATTTTACGCATACTAAATGATGGTGGTGATGATCTAAAACTAATTCGTAAAGATCTTCCCCGCCTACATTATTCTTTAATAAAAAATTATTTTTAACTAAAAAATTAAGTTCGCGAAAAATAGTGGAACGATTTGGAATAATTTTTTGCTTATTAAGCTCGACCAAGATCTGAGCCTGAGACAAAAAACATGTTTTGTGGCAAAAAATTTTTAAGATAGCCAAACGAATCTTGGTCAAACGACCGCCTTTTTCTCGCACCTGAAGACAAATTTTATCAAAATTCATACAAAAAAATATTGCAACTATGTTGCAATAACAATATACCAAAAGACAAGCCTTGTCAAGCTTAGTCTAACAAAATACCGGACAAAATCCACATCTTGGGTTGAGTAATTTTTATTTTCACTATTTTCCCGACCAACTCCGGTCCGCCTAAAAATTGAGCCAATTTCATTTCATTGGTATTGCCTATACATACTCCATCAGCATATTTTTCTACCAAAACATCCGCGGTTTGTCCCAAAAATTTTTGATTTTTTCTAAAAACTGTTTTTTCCATTAAATTCTGCAGGGCTTCCCAACGTCGCTTTTTTTCTGCTCGCGGCACATCGTCTTTAAAAGCTTTGGCCGCAGCCGTGCCGCTGCGTTCGCTATATTTGGCTAAATAAGCGATATCAAAATCGCACTGATGATACAAATCCATCGTTTCTTCAAATTGTTTATTGTTTTCTCCAGGAAAACCAACAATGATATCCGTGCCTAAAGCTATCCCCGGTCGAGCTGCCCGGATTTTTTCCACCAATTCAACGTATTGTTCTTTGGTATAATGCCGATTCATTCTTTTAAGCACCGCATTGTCTCCACCCTGTACTGGCAAATGCAAATAATTAACCTGTTTTGGCAAAGTTAAAGCCATTATCTGAGTTTCGTCAAAATATTGTGGATCCGCAGCTGTCCAATGCAACCTTTTTAATCCTTCAATTTGATTTATTTCCCAAAGTAAAGCTGCAAAATCATTTTTACGCAACGGATTATCAGGCGAAAAACTCTCCGCGTCCGGCGCCCGATAATTATTCACTACTTGTCCCAGTAAAATTACTTCTATCGCTCCTTTCGCCACCGCTTTTTTAATTTCTTTTAAAATATCTTTAACTGAACGGTTTTTTTCTCGCCCGCGAGCATACGGTACCACACAATAGGTACAAAAATTATTACAACCAGTTTGAATAGTCACCGCCACCTGATATTTCTTCTCCCGCTTTGGTTCAATTTCTAGATAATTTTCTCTAATCTTCCCGCCCAACTCGCCAAGCCATTTTGGCAACATCGGTAACTCCTCAATCCCAAAAAACAAATCGACACCTTTTATCCTCTGGCGTAACTTGCCATCTTTGTCTCTCCCCGGCATACAGCCAGTAATCGCGATAATCAGATTTGGCTTTTTCTTCCTAAAATTTTGCCAATTTTTTACAAACCCGCATACCCGATCCTCAGCGCTTTGGCGCACACTGCAAGTATTAATTATTAAAAAATCCGCTTCCTCTGGTTCAGCCATCTCTTTCATTCCCAAAGACAATAGCAAACCAGCGACTCTTTCTGAGTCGTTTTTGTTCATTTGACAGCCTAAAGTGAGAATATAAAAATTACCCAGCATACCAAAGCATTATACCTAAAAATGCAGAAAAATCAACCATAAAAAACAGAAGCGCTCGGTGGGCCGACCGAGCGCTATTTTACTCCCCCCCAAAATACAACTCCCCCCCATCGCTAAACACCAAAACCATCCACGGGGGAAAGTCACACTGGAAACTTCTCCCCATCATGAAAATTTCTTCGGCGGTGTTGAAGGTACGGAACCTGACGATCACCTCATCGGAGCGAACGTCCGGCTCATATACTTCTTCCACCCGCCACGTATGGCGACTTCCACACCGTACCAATACCACATCTTCAAACATTTCTGTCCAAATTTGTGGCAATGGCAGATTGTGGTTGTCACACCAACCGAAACCAATCTGTAACCCTCCTTGGTTATGGTTGACGGCTTTCCAAGCCAACCGATAGACTGGCCGCCGGCCCTCGGCATTCAGTCTTTTCCGCAATTCTTTTTTGCCCATTTTCCCCTCCATAAAAACAACGGCAAAAACAGATAACTATACCAAAAAATAATGAAATAGTCAACAAGCATTGTGGAAAAAGCCAAAAATATGATATATTAATATATATAATAAATTTAAATTAAAAAATATGGGAGAAACTTCATTACGCAGACATGCAGAACGTCCTCATCTAACCGATGATGAACTTTTTGATAAATTACCCGAACGGCCGAAAACACCTAAGGCGGCAAAACCTCCAAGAAGTGAAAAACAAATAAAATATGACATTTTAAAAGCGCGTTGGGATGTAGCTAAAACAATGGAACATGATTCTCCACAATCTTTGGCTAGGCAGCTTGCGGTTACACTTGAAGATTTAAAATATACGGAAGAACTCGGTACTTTTGACAAAGAAAATAAATTATACCAAGAATTTATCGGCATGGCAGAGCTAGCAGAAACAAAGGCTGGAGAACTCGCGACAAGATACACAATTAACATCAATGCCGAAAAACAAAGAGGAAAAAAATATAACATTGAAGAAATTGAGCAAAATATAATTGACACAGAAAGAGAGCTCGCCAAAGTTTTAAATTATCAAGGAAAAAATAAAGACATTAAAAATGTACTAGACATATTAAAAAATAGTTACCAAAAAATAAAAAAAATTGCCAACGAAATAAAAACAAAAAGATCCTTAGAAACAGCAAAACCGATCATAGACGATGAGGAAATTGAGTTAACTGAAAAAGATATTATTAGCGAAGACAACGGCTGGAAAGAAGTAGAGAGATCCGCACGACAAAAAGCCGCAAATCATAAAACTATAAAAGGCTGGGAAGAGGTAGAAAGAGCCGCACGACAAAATATTAAAGCTAAAAAGACTACCACAGATGACGAAGATCTTTTAGCCAAAGTACCAATAGCCAAGGTGCCAGCATCACCAATTGGCTCTCGCCAATTTGTCGAACCAACAAAGCCGGCAGTCTCTCCCGCGCCCGCCAAAAAAGGCATTCTAAGTCGGATGGCCAATTGGGGTCGCGGAGCACTTTTGGCGATTGGATTAGGAACTCTGATGCCATCTGGTAGTGAAATTCAAACCAAAGCTGAGACACCCGCCAAACCAACCCGTATCACTGCGACCGAAACTGACGCCACTAGACCAGACGTTAAAGAGTCTGGCAGAGGTGCAGTTTATACCACCTCGTCCGGACCAGAATTTACCTATATCGTAGAAGAACCTGCCCCAAAAGCTCCCAAACCTCCAGCAAAAAAAGATAGTAGATCGACAAAATCCGGTGGCGGAAGGAAGGGTAAAAGTGGAGCAAGCGAAACAGATATAGCAAAATCTAACGAGCTTAGGACACAAATCGAAGAAGGGCTATTTGGCGAACATATTCAAACCGTGTCCAATGAAAAAATTAATGATGTAAGGGAACAACTGACAAAACAATTCGGTATTAAAAAATGGTTGCCAGATATTGAAGATGGTAAAATCTGGATAGGTATCAACAAATATGGAGAATCTGTCAAAATCAATCCTGCTGAATATTTGCAATAAGTTTAAAATAAAAACATCGGCCAAACGCCGATGTTTTTATTTATCCGATTATTATTTTCTTTCTTTGATTTCCGTTAGGACTTTTTTTACAAATTCTTCTTTAAACATTTTTATTTGTTCTTCTTGGCCACGCACGCGTATTGTCCACGGCTCAGTGCCCGACAATTCTTTATCACCCACCACTACAATATATGGAATTTTTCTCTTAGCCGCATTACGGACTTTTTTACCAATTGTTTCATTGCTGGCATCCACCTCCACTCTAATCCCCTGCCTATTCATTTCTTTAGCCAATTTGTCTGCACCATCGCGATGCCCTTCGCCTACTGGAGCAAGCAATACTTGCACTGGAGAGAGCCAAGTCGGGAAAGCACCAGCGTAATGTTCAATAATTACACCCAAAAATCTTTCCATAGACCCGAGCAAAGCACGGTGGATTACCACCGGAGATTTTTCTGTGCCATCGGCATCAATATAATGCAGATCAAATCTTAATGGTAATTGAAAATCCAATTGAATAGTCGCCAATTGCCACTGACGACCAATCGCATCTTTAATTTTTACATCGATCTTTGGACCATAGAAAGCCCCATCACCTTCGTTAATCTTATATTGCAAACCAGCCTGGTTTAAGGCGGTCTTTAAATTTTCTTCGGCAACATCCCACATAGCTTTTTCTCCCAAAAAACTTTCCGGGCGAGTAGACAAATGAATTTCATCGATTTGTAAGTTAAACACCTGATAAATATTTTTAATTTTTTCTACCAAAATAGAAATCTCACTTAAAATTTGATCATGACGACAAAAAATATGAGTATCGTCTTGTGACAAACTGCGTACACGAGTCAAGCCGTGCAAAGTGCCGGATTTTTCATTACGATATAAGGTGGTGGTTTCCGCTAAACGCATCGGCAAATCTTTATAAGAAACGATATCTCTCTTAAAAACCAACATGTGCGCTGGACAGTTCATCGGTTTAATTCCATAATCCACATTATCTTCGGCATGGTGGATACAAAACATGTCGTGTTGGTAGTGATCCCAATGCCCAGAAATTTTCCACAATTCAGTATTTAAAATTAATGGGGTACGGACTTCTCTATAACCTTCTCCATAAGAAAATTCACGAGCAAATTTTAACAACTCATTAAACATAATCATGCCATTTTGTAAAAAAAACGGCATGCCCGGAGCAAAATCATGAACCATAAAAATATCCTGTTCTTTGCCAATTTTTCTATGATCTCTTTTTTCCGCTTCTTCTATCATTTTTAAATAAGATTGTAATTCATCTTTTGTTGCAAAACATACCCCATAAATTCTTTGTAATTGCGGATTTTCACTCTTGCCTCTCCAATAAGCGCCGGCCAATTTTGTCAATTTAAAAGCCCCAATTTCCTTAGAAGATTCAACGTGCGGGCCACGGCACAAATCCACGAATTCACCAGTGGCGTATAGAGACACCTTCTCCACATCGCCAGCCACATCCTTCATTTCCTCATCATTCACCTTGGTAGTCCCCTTTTCCTTCAAATCCTTCAGTAGCTCCACTTTATAATCCTGCTTTTTATCAATAAATAATTTGATTGCTTCATCAATATTCATTTCCGAACGTTCAAAACCCAAACCTTTCTTGGCCATTTCTTTAGCCTTTTCTTCAATTTTCTTCAAATCTGCCTCGCCAATCTCAGTTGGAAAATCGATATCGTAATAAAAACCGTTTTCCACGACTGGACCAACACCAAATTTAGCTTCTGGATAAAGCTCTCGCACGGCCGCGGCCACCAAGTGGGCACAACTATGACGCATTATTTCTATTTGTTTAGCATCCATATTTTATTTATTTTAATTATTTAAAGATGATAGTTTGTTGTTTTTGCGGGTTATACTGCCAAGGCGGTATCCCCGAGGCCTTGGCGGCCGAGGAAAGCAAAAATAACAAATTACTATCTTTAACCCATTTTTAAATAAAAAACCCGATACCTTAAATAAGATATCGGGGTCCTAATGGTTTAAGACGGTTCCACCCGAAGTTTAACTCATGCTAATTTGTAGACGCTCCAAAAGTGGTACCATACGTTTTTCCAGAGAAAAGCTCTCAATCACGGCTTTTCTTCCCTGTCAGGAAACTATTCGCTGGGCTAGTTTTTATCATCGCGCCTATCATTATACTAATCCACAGGCAATTTTTTGTCAAATATTACCGAAAAAATAATAAATATGTTATAATATACCCAACTAAAAAATATTTTTAATTTTTTACTATGGGTGGGTCAATTTATCGTGAGTCAATCAAACAAGCTTGGAAGCTCACTTGGCACAATAAATATTTATGGATACTCGGTCTATTGTCAGTCTTTTTGGGCCAATTCGGCTTAAGCGACACTATTAGCTTCATTTATCGCCAGCCTCAGATATTCTCTGATCTGGCTCAGAAACATTTTAATTTAGTACTCCCCAACCTCGCTTCAACTGTTGGTCTAGTTTGGATTATCTTTATCTTGGGTGTGCTTTGTCTGTTTATTTATATTGTCTCCGCCATTTCTCAAGGTGGCTTAATTTATGCCTCTGCCTATTATTATAAACACGGGGTTTTACCGGAACACTCCAAACTCTGGAACAAAGGCGGTGTCCACAATTTCTGGCGCGTTCTTTTTATAAACATACTAAGAAAATTAATAATTGGCTTAGTTTTATTCGGTCTGGGTTTTGTTTGGTATCGGTTAGCCAATTTACAGGCCAACATTGTATTATTGTCTCTGGTTTTAGCAGTGGAGATATTCTTGGCCATGTCCATTTCCGCCATCACTATTTATGCCCTGTCTTATGCTGTAGTAGGCAAAGATAAAATTTCTAGAGCCATCAAACGCGGTTTTGAACTTTACAAAGATCACCTCTTGGTTTCTCTAGAATTAAGCTTATTTTTATTCGCCTTCAACTTAATTTTAATCTTAGTGGTTTTAGCCGCTGGTGTTTTCTTATTTATTCCTTCAATTTTTATTTGGCTGGCGGCTTCTTTAATTGGTTATCCGGACATGGTTATCATCGGCACGGTGGTAGGCTGGATACTTTTTGCGCTGGGAATTACCTTAATTGGCGCAATCTTTAATTCCTTCTCCACCTCCGCCTGGGTCTATTTATTCATGAAAATGCACCACGAGGACATTGCCAGTCGTTTGTTTCATCATATTACCAAAATATTCAAAAGATAATTAAAATTCTATGTCTGACTTTCCGTCCATCAGCAACTTAATTAAAAAAACAAACAAAGGAGGGACGGGTGCGTCGGATGACGCACAAGGAAAATTACAGCAAAAAATAAAAGAAATTAGCTTAAAAGAAAAAGAAAAAGAGGTGGAGGCCAAAGCCGCCTCTTTGGGTTTGCCGTATATTGATTTATCGGATTTTCCGATATCTTCTGACGCCTTACGGGCTGTCCCCGAAGTTTCCGCCAGAGAAAAACACGCTATTTGTTTTTACTTCACTCCAGAGGAAATTCGTTTAGGAGTCATTCAGCAAACCCCTGAAGTTGATGAAATTATAAAAGATTTGACTGATAGACACCACGCTAATGTCGGATTATACATCATTTCAGAAGCCAGTTTACAACGTGGTCTTAAATTTTATGCCACCCTACCATTGGTCAAACCGATCAGCAAAGACATTAACATCACCGATGAAGAATTAAATAAATATCAAGTGGGGCTAGAAAATTTACAAAGTTTACAAGAGTACTTTAAAAATGTTTCTATTAGCGATATTTTAACTTTAATGATCGCTTCCGCCTTAAAAATCAATTCTTCAGACATCCATGTGGAAGCCGAAGAAGGCGGCGTGGCTGTCCGTTACCGTATTGATGGCATTTTACATGATGTCGCCACTTTACCCAAAGAAACATGGAAAGGTTTTGTTTCTCGAATCAAACTATTGGCCGCTCTCAAAATTAACATCACCGACAAACCACAAGACGGGCGCGTCACCTTAAAGCTCTCCTCCAGTTCTTTAGATATTCGTGTTTCCACCATGCCAACGGTGTTTGGTGAAAGTGTAGTCATGCGTATTTTACACAGTGGCAGTAAAGGTGTCACTTATGATGAATTGGGCTTACGCGGCGATGCTTATGCCCGTTTAAAACGCGAGGTGGAACGCCCCAATGGCATGATTATCACCACCGGTCCAACCGGTAGCGGTAAAACTACTAGTTTGTATGCTATTTTACGCACTCTCAATAAACCCGGTGTCAAAATTATCACCTTGGAAGACCCAGTAGAAATCAAAATGGAAGGTATTAATCAAAGTCAGGTGGATCCAAGCCATGACTATACTTTTGCCAAAGGTTTACGCAGTATTTTGCGCCAAGATCCAGATATTTGTATGGTCGGCGAAATCCGCGACCTAGAAACCTCCGAAATCGCCATCCAAGCCGCTTTAACTGGTCACTTAATGCTTTCCACTATTCACACCAACAGCGCTTCTGGCGCCATCCCCCGTTTTTTATCTATGGGAGTCAAGCCGTTTTTGTTAGCTCCAGCCCTAAACGCCATCATTGGCCAGCGCTTGGTGCGTCGCATCTGTGAAAATTGTAAAGAAGAAATTACTATTGAACCGGAAACTTTAGAAAAAATAAAAAAAGAATTATTGGCTTTGCCAGAGACCGAAAAGAAAAACGTAGATTTAAACAATTTACATTTTTATCATGGAAAAGGCTGTCCGGCTTGCAGTGGCCTGGGCTACAAAGGCCGTATCGGTATTTATGAAATTTTTACCATGAATAAAGATTTGGAAAAAATTATTTTAAGCTCAGAAATTTCTGAATATACAATCCAAGAATTAGCCGTTAAAAACGGCATGGTGACTATGCTCCAAGACGGTTTACTCAAAGCCTTGGATCAGATCACCACGGTAGAAGAGGTATATCGTGTCACTGAGTAATTTTGGTGTTCACATCAATTTTGTGCTATAATATCTTAGATAATTAAGGAGAATACAAATTATGATCATCCACCGTATGGAAACCAGGCCGGCCCCTGAACCTCCGGTTAAATTTTACAAGACAATCGCCTTGTCGTTTTTAGTCATTACATTATTTCTATTGAGCGTAGTAATTTTTACCACTACCAAAAAAGCCAATATTACAATTATCGCTAAAGAAGATACCAAAAATGTTAATCTGATCGTCAACGTTACCACTCAGACAGATGACAAATCTATCACTGGCATGGTCTCCTCCACGATCTTTACCTTTTCCCAAGCCTACTACCCCACCAATGCCAAACCGATTGATGGTATAGCCGAGGGTCAAGTGACAATTTATAACAAATCCAACACCGAACAGCCTTTAGTCAAGACCACTCGCTTGCTTACTTCCAACAATATTTTATTTCGTCTCAAAGACAATGTTACTGCCCCGGCCAACGGACAAATTACCGCCAATGTTTATGCCGATGAGGCTGGTTCGGCCGGAGATATTGGCCCGGCCGAATTTACTATTCCTGGCCTCAAACCAGAACGCCAAAAAGTAGTCTACGCGGAAAGCACCACCGCCATGGCCGGTGGCTCACGCAGTATAAAAGTTTTGACCGAAAATGATTTAGAAGACGCCAAAAAAGATTTTAAAAATAAAATCCAGGAAGCTTTTTTAAAAAATTTATCCAGTCCGGACAACGGCCAATATAATCAAAAAATCGCCACGATTGTCCAAGAAGAATTGTCCGTCAGTAACAAACCGGGCGACGAGGTAACAGAGTTTACTATCACCGGTAAAAATACCTTCGCTTATGTATTTTATAATCAAGAAGAATTAAACGATTTAATAAACAAAGAAATTTCTAGTAAAATTGATCTAAGTTTGGAAAAAATATTATCTACCACCCAAGAGCCACAGGTGTCACTCTTGTCGCGCGGAGTGGCTATAGATTCCGCCCAATTATCAGTTAACCAAGATATTTTGGTCACTTTAGACGCCAACAGCACAAAACTTTCGGCTCAAAACTTTTTAAGCAAAAAGAAAGATGAAATTGAAAGATATTTGTTGTCTCTCCCCCATACATCTGGGGTGGACATAAAAATCTCACCACAATGGAGCCGTACAACCCCAAGCGTGGCAGACAAAATAAAGATTGTGGTGAAAAATATACAGTAAATACTAAACCGGCCACGAGGCCGGTTTTATTGTTTTTTATAGGGTTGTATTATATTTGGGGGTAAAATATAATAGGATGAATACGACTTATAGACACTATTCCTATAAGACCAAGGCTGATAAAGAACCTATATTTAGCTAAAAAATAAGCTAGTTGGTATAAAGGTAGTTGTGGAAAATTTGCAAACCCTTTACCACACTAACAAATTAACTTAAAAAAATATGAATGAACAAATGCCAAACCAAAAAGAGATCCTTTACAGTCCCAAAAATTGGGCTTTCCTAGCTTTTTTTTCTTGGCCCAATATTGCCAGGAATATTTTACTACCGAAACTGCAAGCTGCTCGGTGAAAATT
The DNA here is from genome assembly GCA_964516735.1 of uncultured Gammaproteobacteria bacterium. Taxonomy (GTDB): domain Bacteria; phylum Patescibacteriota; class Patescibacteriia; order Magasanikbacterales; family GWA2-37-8; genus JAHJCN01. Next base: position 25,938 of record CAZEYR010000006.1, on the reverse strand, counting down.
CAAAAGGTAAAAAAGTACTCATAGGAACAATTTTCTTTGCCATTGTATTTTTGGTAGCAGCAACAATTTTTAGTTACTATTCAACACCAATTATTCTCGTAGAAGCGACTATCGCTGTAATCATTGCAAAAAAATTAGCAAAAACGCAGCTTGCAGTTTACGAAAAAATGAAAGAAGAAAAAGGACTGAAAGGTGGCAGAAATGAAGCTCCGTTGATTTTATTATTCCTGGCAATAGTGATTGGTTTGGCATTTGTTCTGCCGTATGTTGTCAATAAGTATATTGAAAATAACTATGTGCGGTTTAACTATAATGGACAAGAAATATATTTACCAAAATAGTTATTTATACGGATTTGTTAACATCGCATATACTGGAACGTTATGTGAAATGAAATAAAATTGAGGGAAAAACCTTGTTTACTATCTAATTTTATCATTATGACCTTACAAGACTTACAAAAATTTATTAACGAATATAGCAAAAAACTCGAAACGAAGTTTGGTAAGGTTGAGGACAAGGAAAAGCTAATTCTCTCATCAACGGTTAAACTAGCTGAGGAGCTCGGAGAGCTTTGTGATGAAGTGATGACTTTTACCGGTAGACAACGTAAAGAAAAATTGTCTGAACGTGAAGGCAATAATCTTCCTGCTGAATTCGCCGATGTGGTTTTGGCTGTTTTCATGCTCGCTAAAGATATGAACGTAAACATTGATGAAGCTTTGGAGAAGAAAATTGAAGAAATCAGGATTAAATACGGATTTTTTTAAGATTTACATTCGAATTTATCCTGTTTAATCGGGATAAAAACTTCAAATACACGCAGCCGTTATACAAAAAAACAGAGGGTATTACTTTTAGCAACATCACGGAATTCACCTCGCGGCGAATGAGCGTGAAATGCGGCGAGCCCACGGGCGAGCCGACACTGTTTGCTAAAGATAATACCCTCTGTTGTATTTTATACGCACTACACTACATCTTTCGCAATCTCTTCGCCCATAATCTCTTTAATTCTATCCTGTTCAATTGTTTCTTCTTTCATCAAAACCCCTACCATTTCTTCCAATTTATTTTTATTTTTAGTCAGCACTTGTTCGGCTTTTTTATAAGCCTCGCTAATAATCACTCCCACCTCATTATCTATCTGTTCAGCAGTTTTATCACTATAGTCTCTTTCTTCATGGATTTCACGACCCAAGAAAATCATTTCTTCGTGTTCACCAAAAGTGCGCGGACCAAGCTTGTCGCTCATGCCATATCTGGTTACCATATCACGAGCCACTTTGGTAGCGTTTTTTAAATCACTAGATGGGCCGGTGGAGATCATGTCGTCGCCAAAAATCATCTTTTCTACTACATAACCACCGAGCATCATCGCCAATTCATCTTTAAATTGCGCCAAGGTGTTGTAATGTCTATCCTCGCTTGGCATCTTTAAAGTATAGCCACCGGCCGAACCACGAGAAATAATAGACACTTTACGCACCTGATCACAATGTGGCAATAAGTAACCCACAATCGCATGGCCAGCTTCATGATAAGCCGTCATTTTCTTTTCTTTTTCAGTAATTACCCGATTTTTTCTTTCTGGACCAAGCAAAACTTTTTCTATGCTTTCCAAAACTTCTTTCTCCCCTACTTTTTTCAAACTACGACGCACAGTCAAAATGGCCGCTTCGTTTAAAAGGTTAGCCAAATCTGCACCGGAAAAACCCGGGGTGCGTTCGGCAATTTTTCTTATAGAAACTTCTTTAGACAACGGTTTGCCTTTAGCATGCACAGTCAAAATTTCTTCACGGTCTTTGATATCCGGCATGTCGATTATCACCCGGCGGTCAAAACGACCCGGGCGCTGTAAAGCTGGATCCAAAACATCTGGACGGTTAGTCGCAGCGATGACGATTACACCGGTATTGGCTTCAAAACCATCCATTTCTACCAAAATCTGATTTAGAGTTTGCTCACGTTCATCATGACCACCGCCCAAACCAGCGCCGCGGCGACGTCCTACCGCATCAATTTCATCAATAAACACGATGGCTGGAGCCGCCTTTTTAGCTTTAGCAAAAAGATCGCGCACCCGAGAAGCACCTACCCCCACAAACATTTCCACAAACTCTGAACCGGACATATGAAAAAATGGCACATCGGCTTCACCTGCTACCGCTTTGGCGATCAAAGTTTTACCGGTACCGGGGGCACCCATCAAAAGCACCCCTTTTGGAATTTTTGCCCCCATTTCAGTAAATTTTTTCGGATTTTTCAAAAAGTCTACCACTTCCATCAATTCTTCTTTAGCTTCACGCGCCCCCGCCACGTCAACAAAAGTTTTCTTGTCTTTATTTTCCGGTTTCACCTGACGTGGATTGCTTTGGCCAAAGCCCATTGCCCGATTATTTGAGCCTTGCACTGAACGAGTCATAAAATACAAAAACACCATGATAATAATCAAAGGCAAAAGAGCCGGAATCAAATTGGCGGCCCAAAATTTCCATGTAGTTTCTTGTTTAACTTCAATTTCTAAAGCTTTACGAGCTTCATCAGTGACGCCGTAATTTTTCATAATATCACCAAAAGTTTCACCGCTTTCTCTTTTGACAATCTGAGTTTTGGCGTTAGCATCTTTCATTGTCACCGACAAATCTTCTGTGCCCACTACCACTTTTTTTACCAAACCAGAATTAATTTCTTCCACCATTTTTCCTACTCCAATTTCTTCCGGTTTTTGAGTTTGATTAAACTTAACCAAGCTGACCACTCCGGCGATCAAACAAAGCACCAGAAACACGGCCAAAAAATTCTTGATAAAATCTTTCATAAATAAAAATTATAATGTTTACGCCACCTATTTTACCCGATTTCCCTTAAAAAAACAAGGGCTAAAACAAAAAACCGCCCACATTGCTACGGACGGCTTTTGAATTTTTATTATTTTGTTTCTTCGGTTTTTTCTTCCTTTTTAACTTCAGTTTCTGCCTTGCGGCCAGATTTACCTTTGACGCCGGCAGCGCGAAGACCCAAACGATGTTCGGCTGGTTCCAAAGAAACGATTACGAAGTCCATTTCCTGACCAACTTTGAATTTATCGTTGATATTAGCAATTGGCTCATCAGATAATTCAGAAATATGAGCCAAACCATGAATTTGTTTATCCAGGGCGACCATCAAACCAAATGGTTCTACTTTGATGATTTTGCCTTTTACTTGTTCGTTTACTTTATATTTATCTTTTACGATTTTCCACGGATCGTCTACCAAACGTTTGATAGAAAGATAAATCTTAGAATGATCAAGCTGGATAATTTGAGCGCGAACTTTGTCACCGACTTTCAAAATATCTTTAGGATGATCGATTCTCTGCCAAGCGATTTCGGAGATGTGGACCAAGCCTTCCAATCCTTCACCAAATTTGATGAAAGAACCAAAAGATGTCAAAGCGCTGACTTCACCGTCTACGGTGTCGCCTACTTTGTAGGATTCAAGCACCGCTTTTTGTGCATCTTCCCAAACAGCTTTTTCGGAAACAATCAATTTTTCTTCTTTTTCATTAACATCAATTACTTTTACTTCTAATTCTTTACCAATCAAATCTTGCAAACGCTCTAAGATGCGATTTTTGTCGCCACCGGTAACTCTCGGATAGTGATCTGGGTTTAATTGAGATACTGGCATGAAACCAGAGACACCACTTACTTGCATCATGACGCCACCTTTGTTGGCGGCTGTTACCTTAGCTTTAATTGTAACACCTTCTTTCATCCACTTGTTCATGTTGTCCCAAACTCTCTGCATGCCAGCGATGCGGAACGATAATTCCATTTCACCATTTTCGTTTTCCAGATCAATGACTGTGGCTTCTACCTTATCACCTGGTTTTAAATTAGCGTATTCTTGAGATTCGTTGAACAATTCGCGAGCGCGCACCACACCGGTGGTCATGCCTTCGATGTCAATTCTCACTTCACCCTTATCCACGGAAATAACCATCCCCTTCACCATTTCACCAACCTTTGGGATATGCAAAGCTTGGAGCTGAAGCAAAGATTTAAAATCTTGCTTTTGTTTTTTGTCAGCGTCTGACATAAAATAAAAAATAACCGCTTAACCCCTGCCAATATTGGCTTTTGGAGTGCCCTTCTCTAAAATTGGAAGGGCTTTAGTGACTAATTTTTTACAGGGCTTATTGTAACAGAAAAAGCTTTTTTTGTCAACAATAAACAAAAACAACCCTTTTTTAAAGAGTTGCTTTTGTTTTGGGCCCGAGATCTACCTGCTCTCGAGCGCTAATTAAGGTTAAAGAACTATGAAAATCTGCAAAGACCTACCCCTTAGCCCGTTTGTATGAGGGGTACATCGGCCCTAGAGTCAGGACCACCCCCACTATACAGACCAAAATGGCGAAAATCGCCGGATCCACGCTCTTGTGGACAGCCTTAATTATAGGCAGACTGGACGGGATGATCTTCATAAACAGCAACACCCCGGCCGTACTGGTGGCCATCCCCAGAAAACTAAACACATACTGGACCGGCTTGATTCCCGCTCGATAGATCGGCAAGAAAAACCACAGGAATGTGGCCACCCCGCCCAAAATGGCGATGACCAGTGCCACCATATCCTTGCGGGGCAAAGCCGCCAGCTTGCCCAGCCACCCGGTGCCAAGCGACAAGGCAAACGTCCAGAAAAAAATGGCGATGGTCGCCAGACAATAATCTTCGGGATTCCGTCTCATGACTAAACTCCTTGGTCAATGTCCGTGATTGGACCTCGCATCTTAATATATTTTGACTATTTTGTCAACAGTTTTACCCCAGTTTTCCCCTTGCCCCGGCTATCTTTTTGTGATAAAATATAAGGGCAATTTAGGCATTTGCTTTTTTTAATTTTGTTCTAGATTTTATGCATATTTCATGGCTCGGACAAACTTGTATCAGACTCCAAACTAAAAACAAAAAAGACGAAGACATCACCATCATAATTGATGCCTACAAACCAGCTACTGGCGATTTTCCCCGTAGCTTTAGCCCGCAGATCGCCATTTTTTCTCACGGTCAAAAAGAGTCTGTTACTCTTTCTCAAGACCCTTTCGTTGTAGATACTTTGGGAGAAATTGAATCCAAAGATGTGATGGTTTATGCCTTACCGGGCGACGGCGACAATATTATTAGTAAAATCAACGCCGAAAATATTAATCTGGTCCATTTAGGCAAAATAAAAAAAGTTTTAGACGACAATAAAACTGAAAAAATTGGCGCGGTGGATGTGTTGTTTGTGCCGGTTGGCGGCAAAGGTGAATATTTAGAACCGGAAGACGCCGCCAAAATTATTAGCGCTTTGGAACCTCGTTTGGTAATTCCCATGGGCTATCAATGTGATACTGATCCAAAAGTCGGAAGTTTAACTGATTTTATTAAAGAATGTGGAATCAAACCAGATACCACTGACAAAAAATTAATCCTAAAGAAAAAAGATTTACCTCAAGAAGAAACTAAATTAATTGTTTTGGAAAAAAATTATTAATTATGAAAAATAAAGAGCACTATATGTGGTTTGGCGTTATTTTCCTAACTGCTATCATCGTTGCTCTCTGGGGGTACGCTCTTTTTATCCTAGCCAAAAATACAAATTTTCGCCACACGGCTGAAGGCGAACTTTTAAAAACTACTAAAAAAAACTGGGATACAATTTTTATAGAAACCAAATCAGAAGAAAAAAAGAAACAAAGTGTGGAACAAATTAAACAGATTATTAGTCAGTTGATGGCCACTTCGACTACCAATACAAATCTAACAACAACTACAAATACAACAGTTACGACTACTAAATTATAATTTATGTCAGAAAAAAATACTTTACCACAAGGAGAGGTTGGAAAATTAACTTCTGCCCCGATCGTTGAAGAAGTACGTCAATCTTATTTGGAATACGCAATGAGTGTAATCGTATCTCGCGCCTTACCAGATGTTCGTGATGGCTTCAAGCCGGTACATCGCCGCATCTTATACGCCATGTGGAATATTGGGTTGAAACATAGCTCCCGTTTTCGTAAATCCGCCCACGTGGTCGGTGAGGTAATGGCTAAATATCACCCACATGGCGACGCCGCTATTTATGATTCTATGGTGCGTATGGCTCAAGATTTTGCTATGCGTCACCAGTTGGTAGATGGCCAAGGTAACTTTGGTTCTATGGATGGCGACAGTGCGGCCGCTATGCGTTATACCGAGGCTCGTTTGCAGTCTATTGCCGAAGAAATTTTGGCTGATATAGAAAAAAACACTGTAAACTTTAACCCAACTTATGACGGTTCACACAATGAGCCAAGTGTTTTACCAACCAAAATCCCCAACTTACTCTTAAACGGCGGCATGGGTATCGCGGTTGGTATGGCTACCTCTATCCCCCCACACAACTTAGGCGAACTTTGTGATGGCGTAATTTCTTTAATTGATAAACCAAAAACTACTGCCGAAGAGCTATCCGAGATCATTAAAGGCCCGGACTTTCCAACTGGTGGCATCATTTATAATAAAAAAGATATTGCCACCGCTTATGCCACTGGCCGGGGCGGCATTGTCATCCGTGCCAAAGCGGAAATTCAAGAAAACAAAGCTGGCCATTTCCAAATTATTGTCACCGAAATTCCTTATCAAATCAACAAAGCAGTTTTAATTGAAAAAATTGCTACTTTAGTGCAAGAAAAAAAATTGGAAGGCATTAAAGATCTACGCGACGAATCCAACAAAGATGGAGTCCGCATAGTAATTGACCTCAAAAAAGATTCTTATCCAAAAAAGATTTTGAACCAACTATTCAAAATGACCGAATTGCAAACCACTTTCCATGTCAACATGTTGGCTCTCGTGGACGGCATTCAACCTCGTGTTTTGAACCTTAAAAACATCTTGGAAGAATTTATTAAACATCGTCAAGTGGTAATTCGCCGCCGGACCGAATTTGATTTAAACAAAGCCAAAGACCGTGCTCACATTTTGGAAGGTTTGAAAATGGCTTTAGACAAAATTGATTTAGTAATCAAAACTATTCGCGCCAGCAAAGACAAAGAAGAGGCCAAGATTAATTTGATGAATAAATTTAAATTCACTGACCGCCAAGCTTCCGCTATTTTAGAAATGAAACTCCAACAATTAGCCAATTTGGAAGCGCAAAAAATTGAAGATGAATTAAAAGAAAAGAAAACAATCATAAAAGAATTAGAATCTATTTTGGCTTCTGAAATCAAAATTTTAGGCATTATAAAAAAAGAAACGATTGAAGCGCGTGACCGTTTTGCCGACAAACGCCGCACTCAAATTATTGCTCACGGAGTTAAAGAATTTACCGTGGAAGATTTGGTGCCAAACGAGCCAACTATCATCGTCACCACTACTGATGGTTACATCAAACGCTTGCCTCCGGATACTTTTCATTCTCAAGCTCGTGGTGGCAAGGGGGTAATTGGAGTAACCACCAAAGAAGAAGAGTCCGTAGAAATGCTTTTGACCACCAACACCCACGACAACATTTTATTTTTCACCAATCGCGGCCGGGTTTTCCAACTGATGGCCTATGATATTCCGCAAGCCAGTCGCACAGCCAAAGGGCAGGCTCTCGTCAACTTTTTGCAATTGGCTCCTAACGAAAAAATTTCTGCCCTGCTCGCCATGAACGATCTAACAAATATTAAATATTTAGTCATGGTCACTAAAAAAGGTTTGATCAAAAAAACCGCCCTAGAAGATTTTGCCAACGTCCGCAAAAGCGGTTTGATTGCCATAAAATTAAAGACCGACGATAATTTAGAGTGGGTAAAACCTTCCAATGGCAGCTATGACGTAATGATCGCGACCAAACAAGGCCAAGCTATTCGTTTTAAAGAAAAAGATGCCCGGCCAATGGGTCGCGCTGCTTCTGGGGTTCGTGGTATCCGCCTAAAAAGCAACGACGAAGTAATAGGTATGGATGTGGTAGATCCAAAAAATAAAAATGTAGAATTTTTAACCATCGGAGAAAACGGTTTGGGAAAATTGACCGGCGTGGATAGTTATAAAGTACAGGGTCGCGGGGGCAGCGGTATCAAGACTGCCAAAGTGACAGAAAAAACCGGCTTCATCATTCATAGTTCTGCGATTGATACTGCCAAAGCCGGTGATAAAGACATTGTTTTGATGTCAGCCAAAGGCCAAGTAATTCGCATGCCTTTTGGCTCTATCCCCTCATCTGGCCGCGCCACTCAGGGCGTCCGCCTAATGAGATTCAAAGAAGACGGCGACAAAGTAGCCAGTGTCACGATTATATAAAGCAAAGAAACATGTCTTGGTGATTAGGGTTTACAAAAAACAAAAACCGAGGTTCTGCCTCGGTTTTTAATTTCAATTGGTGCCCCCATGAGGAATTGAACCTCAATCTCCAGCTTCGGAGGCTAGCGTTTTATCCGTTAAACTATGGGGACTAAATTTAAATCAAACGCCGGACAAATCGCAGTATTTGATACATAAAATATTTTTTCTTGTTTAACACAAAATCCATCGTCCCGGGCTCACTCTTGGCTTGACCGCCAAATCCCAACTTAAATCTGGTTACTCCAGCATACTGATGGTGTTCATCATATTCATAATTATCACCTGAAGTTTTTTTTAATTTTGGCGCCACTCCAAAAAAATCATACTGTTTATACCCAAATTTCTTGCCAATCTTAATTCCTTCCCATTGTACCAAATATGGAGCCATCAGATTACGATGCTCGCTGGAAGACGCGCCATATAAATAAGTAAAGACATCGCCAGCCCCAACAAATACCCCGGTCGCAATCGCCTGCCCTTCAAAATATATGCTCACCTGTCTAGAAATTTCCGAGAATAAAATCTCTTTATAATGATTGGCCTCGTGCAATTTAAAATTGTCACGTTTGCCGGTTTCCGCCATCAGTTTCATCAACACTTCATAATTTTTTTCGGTTCTTATCTCCAGTTCTTTTTTTTCGGCCAAACGAATATTATATCTGGTTTTGGGATGCATTCCTTTCAAAATCTCCTCCTCGCTCTTTGTTAAATCCAAAATTAAAGTAGCAGGTGGGTTGATGTTAATAGTTTTCCTCACCCGAGCATCTTCCAGCTCTTTAGTTGGCTCTAAACGCCAAAAAATACAGCCCTGTTCTTTAAGATAATCGGAAAAAATGTTGTACACCCCCTTTTTATCTTGAACATCTCCAAACACCGGCCCTTTTGGACAAAAAGCGTATTTCAAACCAAATGGCAATTGATTATAATAAACCTGCGCCCAAGCCATTGTCCGATCACCTTTTTCCACCGCTAACCTTTCTACTTTTCTCCCTTCTTTAGCTAAAATCTCGCCCCAAACAAAAGATTGCGGAAAAGGTAGTTTTCCACCGGTCCATTCGGTTTTATTTTTAATAATTTTTATTTCCATAACTAGTCTTGTTTCGCCTATCTTACCCTAAAGCGCTATAAAAAACAAGAATTAACCCACCAACCCCTTGCCAAAATGCTTATTTTAGTGTATAATAGACTTGTTTTAATTAATAATTTAACAGCCAAATATGGGTTTACCCGGTCATCGTCGTACTTCTGGCGACAAAAGACGCCGTCTTACGCACATCGCTTTAAAAGAAAAAAGCGCTACCGTTTGCCCAAAATGCAATAAAGCCGTATTACCTCATCGTGCTTGTGCTTTTTGTGGTACATATCGCGGCCGTACTGTGATCAACATAGACAAAAGATCCTCTCGAGCCAAACGTAAAACTACTAAGAAATAATTTATGTCCAATCGCCACTTGGCTAGAAGTATTGCCATGCAAGCCCTCTACGAGTGGGATTTTCGTGGTCGTCCAACTGCGGTTTTGCCAGCAGTTACCGAGCATGATTTAGAAGAATTTGGCACTGGTTTACCAGACACTGAATTCACTAAAAATTTAGTTAACGGCGTGATTGATCACTTGTCAGAAATTGATCAAATGATCTCTAAATACGCACCCGAGTGGCCATTGGAACAGATTACTATCGTCGATCGCAACGTCTTGCGTATCGGCATTTATGAATTAAAATTTTCCGAAGGCACTCCTCCAAAAGTAGCCATCAATGAAGCAATTGAATTGGCTAAAAGCTTTGGCGGGCCATCTTCCGGAAAATTTGTGAACGGAGTATTGGGTTCTATTTACAAGGATTATTTCCTAGATAAAGAATCCAGCGCTGCGGTCAGTGAAGAAAAAACCTATGAAGGAGACAATCAATCTGCCGGAAATTAATGAAAAAGATTTTTCCGCGCTAGAAAAAAAATTGGAAATAAACTTTAACCATCCGGAATATTTGGTCCAAGCTTTCGTACATCGTTCATATTTAAATGAACATCACGATTTCCCTTTAGATCAAAATGAGCGTCTGGAATTTTTGGGTGATGCTGTGGTAGAATTAGTAGTTACCGAACACTTATTCAAAGAATACGGCAACCCCGAAGGCGAACTTACCAACTGGCGTGCCGCCCTGGTTAATGCCAAAATGTTGGCTAGTATCGCCTACGAAATTGGCATGGAGCCGTATCTTTTTTTAAGCCACGGTGAAGCCAAAGATGCCGGTACCAAGGCTAGAGATTATATCATGGCTAATATGTTTGAAGCAGTAGTCGGCGCTATCTATATTGATCAGGGCTATGAAGCTTGCAACAAATTTATTAGCAAGTGGGTATTGACAAAACTACCTTATGTGTTGGAAAATGGCTTGTACATGGACGCCAAAAGCCGTTTTCAAGAATCCGCTCAAGAAGTAGAAGGTGTCACACCAAATTATAAAGTATTAAATGAAGAAGGTCCGGACCACGCTAAAAATTTCCGAGTCGGCGTGTATATCAACAAAAAATTAATTGCCGAAGGCGAGGGGACGAGCAAGCAAGAAGCTCAGACCGAAGCCGCCGAGGCAGGGCTGAGAGAAAAAGGCTGGAAAGGTCCAAAAATAAATATTATCAAAAAGAAACCAGGAGATCCGATTTAATCGGATTTCTCTTGGGCCGGTAGCTCAGCTGGTAGAGCAGATCCCTCTTAAGGATAAGGTCCTGGGTTCGATCCCCAGCCGGCCCACATTTTAAAAATACTCCACGCAAATCCCCTCATAGGGATTTTTTAATTAAAAACCCATATAACAATTTACAAAATAATGGAACTATGATATTATTGTTATATAACAATAATATGCGATTGCACGATAAACAATTAGCAATAACATTAAGAAAACAAGGAAAAACTTATAACGAAATTTCTTTAGAGCTTGGAAAAATCTCAAAAAGCACGCTTTCGCGTTGGCTTGGAGACCTTGTTTTATCAAAAGAAGAACAAGAAAAATTACATAACAAAATGAGTAGCAGGTTTACTGCTGGATTAATTAAGGCAAGTCAAACTAACCGTAATAAAAAAATCAAAAAAATACAAAATATACAACAAAAGGCAATAGATTCATTCGCCAAACACAAAAACGACCCTTTCTTTATTTCTGGTTTAATGTTATATTGGGCAGAAGGTTCAAAAATTTTTGAAAGAGCTCAATTCTCAAATTCTGATTATCGCTTGATAGTAATAATGAATAAATGGTTTAGAAAATTTCTTGACATAAAAAAAATAAGTTATAGACTATATATCCACAAGGTCTATGAGTATGAAGAGCATGAGAAATTTTGGAAACATATATTAAATAAAGACAAAGCTGAAATTTTAAGCACCACCTTTAAACCCCCAACGCACGGATTCAAAAGAAACCCGCAATATCGAGGATGCATGAGGATGGATGCTGGCGGGGTAGAAATATTTCATACTATTAAATTTTGGGAAGAAGAATATACAAAATTACACAAGCTTACGCCCTTGTGGTGTAATGGATAACACAACAGCCTTCGAAGCTGTCTATGGGGGTTCGAATCCCTCCAGGGGCACACAAAAAACACCCGATTTATATCGAGTGTTTTTATTTTGTTTATCTTTAAGCGATTAACATTCCATCCACTTTCACTTTCCCCTCTTTGTATGGTTCCAAATTTACTAAAATTTTTGTCACTTCATCTTTTAAATTTTGTAAATCGTCAACATTGCCAGCAAAAACCACAACCACCAACGGCCACTCTTGAGAAAATAAATTCTCAAAACCATGATGCCCAAAAGCGATTGCTACTGCCACCTTTAATTCTTCGGCGGCATAATCTTGCGGTACATAATGGCGACTGATCACAAAACCCATTGGCAAACCTATTTCGATGCTTGGATTAAACCCGCCCACACCGTCAAAATACACCAAACGAGCGGTATGAAAATCTGCCGGGCGCTCCATGTCATCAGCGGCAATATGTCTATTTTCTGATTCACTGCCCAAACGATTCATTTCTTCTTTTACTTTTCTTGACCAATCCTTGGCGTAATTATCTAACACCTCAGCCGTGACAATTTTTGGATCAGCTTTTGGGTAATCTCTTTTATAAGCCAGTCCGGCCGCCCCACAACTGCCATGGCTAGTCACATCTTTAATCCCCAAAACATTGAATAAATTCGCCACTTTTTTAATTCTTTCTTCTTCGTTGGCCGCTGGAAATAACATGCCCGAACCAGCCATGCATAATTTTGCCTCGCCGCCTACATCTTTATGGGCAGTCCCCTCATCCATACAAACTACGCAATTTAATTTTGATAAAAAAGCTCTTTTTAAATCTGGAAATTCTTTTTTAAAATAATTTTCTGCGCCTTGTTGTAAAAATATTTTTATCTCCTCATTCTCTGCTTCCCAGGCTACTATTTTTTCTTGATTAGACATAAAATAAAAATTTATTTTGCATAATTTTAACCTGCTAATAAACTAATATAAAAAATATTATCTGTCAACCAATTTAATTTTTAAACGTAAACTGTGTATAACTCTTGACAATTCTATTTATTTATTTTTAAAAACAAATTATAATTAATATAGGTCGAAAGAAAATTTTTACACGAATGCTTGTTGTGTAAAAACTTCTAAAATAAAAATTTTTTCTCGCGATCGCGAGTTGAAAAAATTCATCATTCCGCGCCTGCGGAAATAAAGGAGGTGTCTACTATGGCCAAGAAAAAAGCTAAAAAGAAAGTAGCTAAGAAAAAAACTACTAAGAGAAAAGTGGCTAAAAAAAGAAAAGTAGCCAAAAAAAAGAAAAAATAGTTTTAAAAAATCCTCTCTTAATTGAGAGGGTTTTTCTTTTATTTAAGCCAAACTACAACAACCTCGTCTGTCCTTTTGTTTTTTGAAAAAGTACATCAATCTCCCCATATTTTCCATCATAACCGGGCAAGGCTTTCACTTTTCCATCACGCATATTTTGAATAGCCAAGCCGATATTTTTATCGGTGGAGGCTTGACTAATTTCTTCGGCAGATCTATTTAATAAAATTTCAAACTCGCTGCCTAAATTTTTTATTAAATTAAAATATTCTTTTTCTACTTTCTTACTCTTCTTACCCACATTCAACACCTGTCCAATAATTTCCCGCAATGGCACAATATATTTATGTGAAATAAAATTTTCCCACGGAATATTTTTTTCTGCGCGATCTGCTAAATCTTCCACTCGATGCAACACCCCCACTGTCAAAAGCTTTTTACATTTTGGACAAATCTTTTTCTTCTTTTTTGTTTCAGCCGGAGCCAAACATACTCCACAATTTAGATGACCGTCAAAATGATACATCCCCTCTTCCGGATAAAACTCTATAGTGTACAAAAATTTTTCTTTATCACCCGAGCTAATAATTTTTACAATATTGTCGTAAGTAATTTCTGACTCTTTAACAAAAGCAAACACATTAGCTTCACGACCCAAATTATCCAAACTGTGAGCATCAGAATTAGATACTAATACGATATTGTCTAGCTGGGAAAGACGGCGATTCATCGACGGATCGCTAGATAAACCGGTTTCTATCGCTTTTATGTGCGGGGTCAGATCTTCAAAACACTCTTCCAATGAGTCATACCCGGATTTAGAGCCAAAAATAGCATACCACGGAGTCCAAGCATGGGCTGGAATCATAAAAAATCTCTGGTCTATACCCAAAATAATTTTTAAAATTTCTTTGGCCGACAATCCTAAAATTGGCCGCCCATCGGACCTAATATTTAACCCGCGAGCGGATAATTCTTCGTTAAATTTTTTAGCCGCCGATAAACTCGGAGCCAAAACCAACAAATGTAACCGGCGAGTTTTTTCTTTGTGTTTATAAATACAAGAAACCTCAGTAGAAAGTATGAACCGAATTTTTGAACCATTATCTTTTAATTTGTATAACCCTGTTTTACCATCTTCAACCAAATTTTCCTCAATATGTTTAAACCAAGCCGGGTGCGTGTAATCACCGGTCGCCACAATATCTATCCCCTTGGTCTCGCAGGCTTTGGCGATATTCGGTAATTCCAATTGCTGTGAACAAGCCCGAGAAAATTTAGAATGAATATGCAAATCTAATATTTTTATTATCATAAACTAAATGGCGGATCAATCTTAATTTCTCTTTCTTCATCTCCGGTCGCGGTGATAAAAATCAATTGAACAGCCGACAAAGCAATCGACTTGTCCGGCAAAGGTTCCGGAGCTCCATATTTTAGATCACCTACAATTGGACAGCCGATATAGGCCAACTGCGAACGTATTTGATGCGGACGGCCAGTTTTTAATGTTATTTTTAAAATAGAATTTTTACCATCGCTCTTTAACAATTCATAATCCAACTCCGCTCTTTGCGAGCCTGGTTTTTCTACATCGTAAACAGCTACTTTATTTTTCTTATCATCCTTGATTAGATAATTTATCAAAGTAGCTCGATCTTTTTTAGGCCGGCCAATCACTTTGGCTTGATAAATTTTTTGAGTAGTATGAGTGCGAAATTGCTCAGATAACCTTGAGGCTCCTTTACTAGTTTTGGCAAACAAAACAATACCGGACACCGGACGGTCCAAACGATGCAATAATCCCAAAAAAACATTGCCGGGCTTATTATATTTTTCTTTCAAATAGTCCTTCACTTCATCTATTAAACACCTCTCTCCGCCCTCATCACCTTGCACCAGCATCCCGGCCGGTTTAATCACAGCTATCAAATGATTGTCTTCGTACAAAATTTTTACCATAAAATTAAGCTTTCCAACGAGCAAAAATGCCACACGGCAACAAACGATCTGTGCCTTTTTCTCTAATTGTTAAAGCGCCTTTTTCCAAATCCCCTTCTTTACCCAAAAGGTCGCGTAAAGCATTTTCGTAAGCAATGGCGGAATAACCCGAAGCATAACCATTGATCAAAAAGAAAGCCGGATTCGGTGTTAAAATTTCTTTACATAAATCCAAAAATTCCAAGAAGTTTTCCTCAATTTTCCACATTTCTCCATTTGGACCGTGGCCAAAAGCCGGCGGATCCATAATGATACCATCATATTTTCTGCCACGCTTTATTTCTCGACGAACAAAAGCCACTGCATCATCCAAAATCCAACGAATTGGCTTGTCTTTTAACCCGGATAATTCGGCGTTTTCTCTGGCCCAGCTGATGGCAGATTTTGAGCCATCCACATGACAGACTTTTGCTCCGGCTTTAGCACAAGCCAAACTCGCCCCACCGGTGTAGCCAAACAAATTTAATACTTCCAACTCTCGGCCAGCGGACCTAATCACGCCTTCTAACCAATACCAGTTGCTGGCCTGTTCTGGAAAAAGCCCAGTGTGTTTAAAAGAAGTTGGTTTGACCCAAAACTTCAAACCACCCATTTCTATAGCCCATTTTTGTGGCAAATGTGCTTTGGTTTTCCATGTGGTGGATTTTCCATCGCGTAAAAATACCGCATCAGCACCCGTCCAATCTTTGGTTGGCAAATGTTTTTTCCATAGCGCCTGCGGATCCGGACGAGATAATACAAAATCGCCATACTGCTCCAATTTTTCCCCATCCCCCGAATCCAGCAAAGCATATTGTTCATCCGGGCACACCGCTAAGATGTTTGGATTTTTCATTTTTATTGTTTGACAAAGCATAAATTTAATTTAAATCTAATCTAAGTTCCACCCCATGTTTTTTGAAACCAAATTTTTCATACCAGCTATGCACCCCTTTGCGTTCATTTCTGCTGGTGGCTAAAATTTTATAACATTTTCTATTTTTAGCCTCGGTCAATAATTTATTTAAAAGTTCACTGCCCAACCCCTGATGCCTAAATTCCTCGTCCACAAACACATCTTCTATTAATCCATACACTTCATTATGCAAATCATTTTTTATAAAATATAAAAAAGCCCGCCCCGCTTCTCGGCCATCTTTTTTTACAAAAAATTTTACAGCTTCGTTAAAAAAATTTTTACTTTCTACCATATCAAATTAAAACCTTACTAAAAATCTCTCCCAATTGCAAAGCGCATAAACCACCAACAGTTTTTTCATAACCATCTCTTATTACCTTCACTCCGGATAAGTTTTCTTTATCATCTTCCAGTAAAATCCATTTTTTAGCGCTATATAACTCCATTTGTTTGTCATTCAATTTTTGTCCATTAAATAATACCGCATCTAACCGCCTAGGTAAATATTTCTCCAAAGCCAACACTGTGCCACTTAAAGTGTGCGGACATGTTTCCGCGCCTTGAATATAGGCATTACCGGTGACAAAAATCAATTTAGCATGAGATTTTTCCACAGCTTCCTTAAAACCTTTGGCTAAAGTAGTAGCAATCACGCTGGTAAACAAACTCCCCGGACCAAACACAATATAATCTGCTCCTAATAAAGTTTTTCCGGCCTCTGGATAAATCTCCGGCTGTGGCTCCAACCAAACTTTTTTAATTGGTATGGAAAGATCATATTTTGGTTTGTCTATTTCCGCTTCGGTACGAACAATTTGACCATTTTCTAGTTCAGCTACTAAATCAGCCTGTTCCGTCATCACTGGATAAACCGTTCCGACTGTTTCTATACTTTGCCCCAAAGCTTTAATCGCATCAATAATATTACCGGCATATTGCCCAGCTAAACTCACAAAAATATTTCCTAAATTGTGCCCGTCTAATTTACCCACTCCAGTAAATCTTTCTCGAAAAAATACTTTTTTTAATATAACATAATCATATTTTGACATAGCTAGCACTACCCGCATAATATCTCCCGGCGGCAAAACTCCTAATTCACGACGCAAACGGCCAGACGACCCCCCCGAGTCACTCATTGACACCACGGCCGACAAATCAAACAACTCTAGATGTTGTTTAAGAGCTACGATTGACACAGCACTGCCATTCCCCCCACCGACCACTACAATTTTTTTCTTCATATTATTCTACAGTTACACTCTTGGCTAAATTACGTGGGCGATCTACATCACGTCCGAGCAATACCGCTGTATGATAGGCAAACAATTGCATCGGCAAGGTATTGATTAAAGGCTCTAAAAGTTCCATGGTTTCTGGCACATAAATGACATCTCCGGATAATTCTTTAGCTCTTTCGTCACCCTCGGTGGCGATTAAAATAATTGGCGCTTTGCGAGCTTTAATTTCCTCAATATTACTGCGCATCTTATCATAAAGCTGATTTTTGGTTAAAATCGCCAATACTGGAAAATTTTCTGAAAGTAATGCAATCGGCCCATGTTTCATTTCCCCACCCGGGTAAGCTTCACTGTGAATATAGGTGATCTCTTTTAATTTCAAAGCGCCTTCTAAAGCTACTGGAAAATTCACTCCTCGGCCCAAAAATACAAAATTTTTAAACTGACAATATTTTTCCGCAATCTTTTTTATCGTCTCAGAATTATTCTGTAAAAACTTTTCCATTTTTTCTGGAATTTCTAACAAGGCTTTGAGTAAGCGCTGGCCAGTCGCCACAGATACTCTATTTAGTCGGCCAAATCGCAAAGCATAAAGCTCTAAAATAGCAATCATATTTGTATAGGCCTTGGTGGAAGCTACGGCTAATTCCGGTCCGGCGTGGATATAGGTGCCACCGTCGGTTTCGCGAGCAATTGTGGACCCGATCACGTTCACAATTCCACGTACAAAAGCACCCTTGCGTTTAGCTTCGCGCAAAGCGGCCAAAGTATCGGCGGTTTCTCCGGATTGTGAAATACCAAACACCAAAGTTTCATTATTTACAATCGGATCGCGATATCTAAACTCCGACGCCACATCTACTTCGGTCGGCAAACCAGCCAATCTCTCAAATGCATACTTACCCACTAAACCAGCATACGAAGCCGTACCGCAAGCCAATAAAACCACTCGTTTAATGTGACGCATTTCCTCATCGGTCATATTGATACCACCCAAATGAGCCGCCCCTTCTTCCAAATTAAACCGCCCGCGAATCGCATCCTGAATCACTTTAGGTTGATCAAAAATTTCTTTGAGCATGAAATGATCATAGCCTTGTTTTTGAGCTTGAGCCTCATCCCAATCAATTTTTTCTACGTGCTTATCAATTATTTTAGCGTCTACACCAAAAATCTGCATTCCGTCACGACTAATTTCAGCCACCTCGCCATCATCCAAAAAAATTACATTCTTGGTGTATACCAGCATTGGCGAGGTGTCGGAAGCGATATAATATTCTTTATCACCAACCCCAACCACCAATGGACTTCCCATTCTTGCGGCTACAATTTTGTCCGGTTCGGCGACATGCATAGCTACCAAACCATAGGTGCCGCGCACCTGAGCCAAAGCTTTTTGTACTGCTCTTAATAAATTTCCTTCATAAAAAGTTTCAATCAAGTGCGCCAAAATTTCCGTATCGGTTTCAGATTTAAACGTATGGCCAGATAAATATTTTTCTTTAAGTTCGCGATAATTTTCTATAATACCATTGTGAGCGATCGCCAAATCATCATTGCAAGCTGAGTGCGGATGCGCATTGGCCTCAGTCACCCCGCCGTGAGTGGCCCAACGAGTATGGGCAATCCCAATATTACCTTGCAAATCTTCGCTTTTAACTTTTTCTGCCAAATTATCTATTTTACCCACCGCTTTTACCTTTTTGATTTTTTTATCTTTTTCTACCACCACCCCAGCCGAATCATATCCGCGATATTCTAAACGACGCAAACCGTTAATCAAAATCGGCAAGGCTTCTTTTTGGCCAATATAAGCGATAATTCCGCACATATAATTATTTTATTAGGCATCCTAATTCAAAAGCCTTCTTATTGTTTTCCCAGCCTGATTTTTTAGACAACCTTTCTTCCAACCTTTCCATAAAACAATATTTTGAACAAATTTTGTGTTCTTCCAAAATTTTAGACAAAACACCCAAAAAGAAAATATTTTGACTCTGCAGTGCCACCCCATCTGCTGTCATTTTTTCCTGATATTTTTTATAATCCAAAATCTTCACACCTTTCTGTTGATGATCGTCGGTTCTTTCTCTGGCTTGTTCCGACATCAAAAGCAAAACGTCCGGTTTTTTAAATTTGGAATAACCGATCGGGCGATCGCTAACAATCACAAAATTTAAAGACACTCCGCCGCGCTGTTCCAAACCATAATTGGAAACACTAGTCACATACCAATTTTTTAAAAATGCAGCTTCAGAAATAGCGTCGGCGATCAGCTGAATCCCCTGCCCGCCATCGCCAGCCAATAAAATTTTAAATGTCATATTTTTATTATTCATAAATTATGCCGGTAGAAAAAACTGGTTTCATTTTTTCTTCCAAAAATTTTAAAGTATCTGCTCCGCGAGTACGCCAGTTGGTTGGACACAACGATAAAAATTCTACTAAAGAAAAATGTCCGGCCTGCTGGGCGACGATAGCTTTACGCAGATATTCTTGCATTTCTTGAAGATTATTTACGGCAGCGCGAGCAATAAAAGCCCCCGGTTTTACAACATCTTTTAAAATTTCCGGACCATGGAAGGGGTCTTCAGTGTTACCTTTTGGGCTGGTCGGGGTTACTTCACCGGTCAAAGAAGTCGGGGCTAATTGACCGCCAGTCATAGCGTAAACAGTGTTGTTTACCACAATTACCGTAATTGGCTCATCACGTTTGGCGGCATGAAAAAGACTCTGCCAGCCAATGGCATACGAGCCACCGTCACCGGCGTAGGCGAAGCAAACTGAATCCGGACGAGCACGTTTGAAACCCATCACTGTCGGAGTGACCCGACCATGGTGTGTCTGATAAGTATTGATCGGTAAAAAATTCCAAGCCAAAAGCGAGCAACCAATATCCAAACCCAAAATCGCTTTTTTATTTAATTTTTTTTCTTCCAAAATTTTATTGAGCATCATGAGCACGATTGGATGCCCACAGCCCGCGCAAAATTTTGCTTTAGCTTGTTCAGTCATATAAAATTATTTTAATTTTTTAACAAATTGCACCATATCATCAGTTTCAATACCCATGGCCGGCTTGCCAAACAACACAAACTCTTTAGAAATTTTTGGATCTATTTCGGCTTTAACCATTCTTAACAATTGTCCGAGGCTGGATTCTACGACCACGACTTTCTTTATGCCTTTTGTAGACAAAACTTTATCCAATTGTTTTTTCGGGAAAGGACGCAAAGTCACCGGCCTAAACAAACCGACTTTGATACCCATTTTACGCAATTCATCCACGGCTTCGCGAGCGCCCGCCGCCACAATACCATGCGCAATTAACAAAATCTTGGCATCATCCACTTTATAGGTTTCAGCCTTAGCCACTTTAGCCGCCATTTTTTGATAATCTTTATTAGCGAGCATAATTTGCTCGTATAATTCTTCTTCGGCAGAATAAATATTCGGCCAGTGCACATTAGCCCCCGGAGCCAAACGAGAAACTGCCGGCACGTTTTTTATCTCCTTAATTTTTTTCCAATCTATTACACCGCGGGTTTTAAACAAATATCCATCAGACAAAACCACCGCTGGAAAACGATACTGCCAAGCGTCGTTAAAGGCTTGTCTGGTCAAAGTATAGAGCTCTTCTAACGAAGACGGAGAATAAACCATGCGCATTCCTTCGCCATTACCGCCAAAACAGGCTAAATTAACCTCCTGTTGCGAATAAATCACTGTACCAGAAGATGGACCGCCACGCTGGCCAACAATCAAAACAAAGGGTAAGCGCATTCCCTCGGCCATAATAAAACCATCTTGTAACAAAATATGCCCTGGACCAGCGGACGAAGAAAACGATTTCTCCCCAGCCAAAATCGCTCCACACACCCCAAAACCAGCGGCGATTTCATCTTCGGTCTGTAAATATTTTTTGCCGGTTTCAATCCAGCCATTTAGTATTTCACAAGTTGGAGTGATCGGATAACCATACATGCTTTCGGCGCCCGCATCCTCACATGCTCGCACCACAAGTTCGGCGCCAGTAATAAAATCTTTTTGATTATTCATAAAAAATTATTTAATATTTTGAGCAATTTCTAAATGTTCTTTGGTGTTGATACCCAACGCTTCTTTGGAATCAATTTCAATTGACGACATCTTTACTTTTTTATCAAAGGCCACCTTTACTAAATCTGTCAGATAATATTCGCCTTGAGCGTTGTTATTTTTCAAATTTTTTAAATTTTCCCAAAGCCAATCAGCTTTAAAACAAAAAAAACTAGGATTTACTTCTTTGGCAGTCAGCTCTTCCGGGGTAGCATCCTTTTTTTCTACAATTTTTACAATGTGTCCATTTTCTCCGCGAATAATTCTCCCGTAATCCATCAAATTTTTTCTCCAATCTTCAAAATCCGGCACTATCGCCGTCATCATGGTCAGGGTGTTATCTCGTTCCAGCTGTCTCTCTGCCAATTTTTTAATAGATTCGGTGGTAATAAATGGCATATCGCCATAAAGCACAATCACCTGCTCGGCTCGATCTTTAAACAGACTTTCGGCCATGGACACAGCATGACCGGTGCCCAGCTGCTCGGTTTGCACCACATAATCCGCCCGGTCACCCAGATAATTTTGTACTGCTGGGTTGTCTGGACAAACTATCACTACCGGCTTTAGACTAAAGCCGGCCCTTTCCACCGCTTTTACCACAAAATCCACCAGTGGAGTGCCGTTTATTTCATGCATTACCTTCAGCCGATCGCTCTGCATGCGTTTACCTTTGCCAGCAGCCAAAATTACTACACCAATTTTATCTGTTGTTTCTGATGTGTTCATAAATATTCAAAAGATTTTTAAAATATACCAAATTAGTATGTCTGTATTCTTCCTCTGTAAAATTGTCTGTCTGTTTTAAAATAAAATTAATATTTGGAAATTTATTTTTTAATCTTAATGTCTCTTCTGGCTTGTCGTTGATTAAAAATATTTTTCCATCATAAATTTTTTCTTGTAATTCTTCAATTACTTTTTCTTTTTCTAAGTCCACCATAAAAATCCGATCAAAATATTTTTCTATTCCGCAGGCTTTAACTTTTATATATTGAAATCCCGGTTGACCCAAGCTCAGTAGTATCATCGGCTGGCCAAACACTTTAATTTTTTTCAAAAATTCTATTGTTTCTGGAAAAATATAGCGCCCGGCATGGGCATCTACTTCTTTAAAAACCTGTAAAATTTGTTCTTTGACAAACCCTACACTACCCAATATTTCCGCGTGTCTTTCTGAAGTATAAACAAAATTTCCAACCTCATCATTACGAGCGTTTTTATAAGCTTTCCAAAAAACTTCTTTGGGAATTCCCAAAGTTTTGGCAGCCTCTACCCGAGCTTTTTTAAAAGCCTGCGTATCAAACAAAGTATCATCAAAATCTACAATAAACATATTATAATTTCTCCCACAAAGCATCAAAAATATTTTTTTGGGTGTCGTACACTCCATCGTTTTCTATCACCACTCCCACCAGTTCATCATTAGCGTCCAAAGAAATATAGGCCGTGCTTCCCGGATAAATCAGAATATAAGTCGGCACTTTATTTTTTTGTCCCAACCATTTTCTTTCATCCAACCCGCGCAATTTACCCCCCTCACCCAAAGAAATCGCTTTTACGGAAATGCCTTTACCAACACGAGCGTCGCTAAAAGTTTCAAAACCTTTATATAAAAATTCGCGAATATTTTGATCAGAATAAACCCGATAAATTTTTTCTTCACTCTTTTCTGTCTTATCCAAAACATCTTCTAAAATCTTTTTTATTTCCCCTTTTTCATAATATCTAGAAACTGGTTTTTCGCCACCGCGATCATACACCGAACGTAATTCCTGAACCACATCTTTCAGTTTGCTATTAACTTCTTGTAATGATTCATTCTGTTTTTTTACCAAATCATGTAATTTTTCTGGATCTTCGGCCACAAAATACTGTTTGGCCTCTTTTTCATAAAAACTGACCAACCCCGTCTCACGAAGCCACTTTAGTCCATCATAAATTGTGCCACGATTCATTTCGGTTTTTTTGGCTAAGTTACGCACCGATGACGGGCCTAAACAAATAAGCGCCAGATAAATACTGGCTACTTTGTCAGAAAAACCTAACTTTTTTAGGATGTTAATATCCATAAATAGTTCCTTTTTTAGCTAAATTATCCCTATATTTAAGAGTATCTTAATTAAAAAAAGCTGTCAATTTTTTTCCGACAGCTTTTTGTGGATAAACTAGCCTAGATCCTGTTTTCACACCCCAAAATCAATTTATTTTTCCGTGAATACATTTTGTGTAGTTCCTCCCGAGCCGGGCCAAGATATTGTCTTGGATCAAAAATTTTATTGTCTTCCTTTAAAATTTTCCTTATTACAGCTGTTACCACCAACCGCCCATCGGAATCTACGTTTACTTTATTTATTCCACGCTCAATAGCCGCTTTAATTTCACCTTCTGGCACGCCTTTGGCATTTTTTAATCCTCCACCGTGCTGATTAGCCATTTTTACATATTCCGACAAAACCGAAGACGCTCCATGCAAAACAATCGGCGTTTTAGGTAAACGTTTTTTTACTTCTTCCAAAATATCCAAACGTAAATGCGGTTCTTTATCCCCCGTAAATTTATATGCTCCATGTGAGGTGCCAATAGAAATCGCCAAAGAATCCACTCCGGTTTGTTTTACAAAATCTTCGGCTTGAACTGGATCGGTATGATGACTTTTTTCTGCTGATACACCGTCTTCAATCCCAGCCAATACCCCTAATTCCGCCTCCACTGTAACATCATGTTTATGAGCATAATGCACTACCTTTTTAGTCATCGCCATATTGTGTTCATAGGGCATAAACGAGCCATCAAACATCACTGAAGAAAACCCGGCGTCAATCGCTTCTTTACAGATATCAAAATCCGCCCCGTGATCCAAATGCAAAACCACTGGAATTGGCTTTAACTTTTTTTCTTTGGCCAGTCTTTCCATCATTTTTAAACCGCCTTGGGCCATATATTGCAACATGGTTTCATCAGCATAATCTCGCGCCCCCTTACTCACCTGCAAAATCACCGGTGACTGTGTCTCCAAGCAAGCCTCCAAAATTGCCTGCAGCTGCTCCATGTTGTTAAAATTATAGCCCGGCACGGCATAATGATTTTTTAAGGCATCGGCTAATATTTTTTTGCTATTTACAAAACCCCAATTTTTATAGAAAACCATAAAATATAATTATTTTAAACCATCCCATTCAGCTAAAAATTCCTCAATATAACCTTCTAAAAATTTTGCTCTCTTTTCAGCAATCTGTCTAGCGGTCTTGGTGTTCATCATTTTTGATAATCTTAATCCCTTTTCATAAAAATAATTAAAGCTCGTGCCTTCCGTCTTTTTATATCGATAATCTTGCACAGTAAATTTAGTCCGAGGTTTAATTAACGGGTTATGCAAAATTCTTTTGATCCGTCCACCGGTAGCAAAAACACGGGCAACTCCCAAGGCACCCAAACTTTCTAGCCAATCAGCATCTTGCACTATTTTCCCTTCCAAACTAGAAGCTGGTTTGGTGGCATCACCTTTATATCTCAGCTCTCCGGCAATTTTAACTATTTTTTCTTGTAATTCATCGTCAATTTCCAATACATCCATCATACCATGCAAAACCAAAAAACCCTTATCATCAAATTCATAAAAATTATTATCGCCTAAATCATGTAACAAAGCGCAAAGCTCTATTAACTGTAAATCTCCCCCCTCTTCAGCCTGTAAACGTTTAGTCATTTTCCAAACCCTTTCCACATGATACCAATCATGTCCGGTCGGTTCATTCGTCAATTTTTTCTTTACGTAATCCGCCGTTTTTTTAATTAAATCAACTGGCATAAACAATAATAAAAATTTGACTATATTTTATCATTCTTAGTCTTTCAATGTCTAGGGGTAACAAAAAACTCTCCGTTGAGAGAGAGTCTAAGAAACAAAAAAGAGACATTGTCCTGGCGGCGGCCTACTTTTGCCAAACGGCTATCATCGGCGCTGACGGGCTTAACTGCTGTGTTCGGGAAGGGAACAGGTGTGACCCCATCGCTCAAGCCACCAAGACAATGTCTCTTTTTTTAGAGACAATTTATAGATTCAGTCCAAAAATATTTCGAAGCACACCTTAGTGCTCTCGTCGTGCGCTTGACCAATTAGTACTCCTCCGCTCAACACATTACTGTGCTTACACGTAGAGCCTATCAACCTCGTAATCTACAAGGAGTCTATAACGAATATTAATCTTGAAGACGGCTTCACGCTTAGATGCTTTCAGCGTTTATCCGTGCCGAACATAGCTACCCAGCAATGCTCCTGATGGAACAACTGGTACACTAGAGGTTTGTCCACTCCGGTCCTCTCGTACTAGGAGTGAGCCTTCTCAACATTCTACGCCCGCAACAGATAGGAGACCGAACTGTCTCACGACGTTCTGAACCCAGCTCGCGTACCGCTTTAATTGGCGAACAGCCAAACCCTTGGGAGCTTCTCCACCCCCAGGATGCGATGAGCCGACATCGAGGTGCCAAACCTGGCCGTCTATATGGACTA